>NZ_CP014336.1 GCF_001610955.1 Geobacillus thermoleovorans | reverse complement strand
GGATAAAACATGTCTATAATGGATCAATTAAAAGTGATTGATGGTATTTTGCCGATAATGCGTTTATATAAGCAGCATCGCCGGATTTCCGTTAGAAGGTCGATTCAAGGCCTCCGGTTTGCGTTCCTTGGCACAATTAATCGATGAGAACGAACCATTTTCTTTCACGTTAGGATCTAATACCGTGCTTCATGTCCCTGTGGAGCTGAATCGGCAGCTGAAGAAGGAACTGTTCATGATAACGGATTGGTTGGAAGCCGAAAAGGAATAAAACAAAACGTAAAACTTTTCGATCCGCGGCGTCCAGCGAATGATTGAAAGCCACAGCCTGCCGAACAAAAACTGACGCCCCATATGTTCCGACATACGTTTTGCAAGTGGATGCTAAAGGCGACGAACAACGATATCGAGAAAGTGCGGAGACTCGCAGGTCATAGCAATATCGCCACAAACGTCCCGATACTTAAAAGACAGCTATAGTGATCTGGCGGATGCGGTGGAGGCGTTGCCAAAGTTTTAATATTGTTGTATGTGGAAAAGGGAGAAAAACAGCAATATATCAGGGTGACATTGTTGGTTTACTGGTTTGACCCCGGTTAACTCCGACGCCACCGAAAAAGCCGGAGGTCGATTTGTCCTGGCTGGCCGTGTCACCGCACACTCTGGGGGTCGTGTGGATGTCCTGTGTTGACTCTGGGATGTCCTCAGGAGGAGGCAGACGCCGCCACGAAGGATACCCATGGTGTCTCGTTCTCCCCCCATCCGGCGTTTCGTGACGTCAATGACATCACGCCCCTAATCCCGACGCTTACCGTCCGGCTCGTTTTGTGGGAACAAGACGGACAGTTGCGTCAAGGGGCGCTGGCATTATCCGATGATTCGGTGCCGTTGCCGCTCGATCGCGTCTCACTGAACCGAGACACATGTCGTCCGTCAAGGGCATCGATGAAGTCTTGTGTGAGCCGCTGTCCATACCGGAAGATTTGCTACTCGGCGGGGATGACAACCCGATTGACCGGCTGAACGCTGAAGAAGGCTTGGTATCCTTCGCCACACCGTTTGTAGCGCACTTCCACTTCCTCGCCCACACAGCCAAGGGGGCATTTCCGCGACATCCTATGTCTCCGACGCGTCCCTTGATTGAGTCTGCCCTGCATCATCCAATCCTACAAAGCCTCCCTTTCCCCAAAAACGTCTGTATGAGCGCATTAGGTCGGTTTTTAGCGGTGTTCTTCTTTTATCCAGTGATCCGGCTTTCAGCCATCGGACGAATGGATACCACGGGCAACAGACGCCCAGCAGTCGCCACGATAGCGGCCACTCGCTTCGTACCTTGATTGAGTCCACGATTGAGTCCACGAAGGTTGATCTTCTCCATCATTACAATGACGAGCCGCCAACCACCCATCATTAGTCGCCACACGCCTCTCACTGAAGGACAGAAGATGACTCTAACAGACAGGGGTTTCCCATGCCAGAGACAAAGAACGCCTCAGCGCTCCCTTGTTTTGGGAAAATCGTTTATATAAAAAAATGAGGTGTTACTCCTCAAACACCTCATTCATCAACTCTTCAATCTCTTTCCACCGCTTCTCTGTTTCTTTTTTATCCACTCGGAACTTTCCGTTCTCTTGTACAATCACATCGCCGGCGCGGGCGTTTTTGGGTAGCTTGCTTTTCTCAATATCGATCATTTTGCCATCCTCCGCCTCACAAACTGCCCATTTACCCTCGAAGCGATCAATGATATATTTCATTTAACCACCTCTAATAAATTGGTTTTACGTTGAAGGTAAGTGTTGTCCCGTTGGTTGTTGCGATAATCGTTCCTTGTTTGTCGGTACGGAATACCTTGACTTTATAAGATTTCAACCGATTTAAAACTTCCGATGTTGGATGGCCATAGGCATTCTTGCCAACCGAAATTACCGCATATGTTGGTTTTACAGCTTTTAAAAGTGTCGCGCTGGTCGATGTTTTCGCACCGTGATGACCTACTTTCAACACATCAGCGCGCAAATCCTTTTTCGCTTTAACCATATCCGCTTCTGCTCGAGTCTCGGCGTCGCCTGTAAACAGGAATGACTTTTTGCCATAGGTCACTTTTAGGACAGCGCTCCAGTCATTTGTATCGCTAGTGCTGTACGATTTTACAGGGCCAACAAACTTAGCAGTCACACCTTTGATTGGCAGAACAACATCTGCTTTAGCAACTTTGATGGTAAGTTTCTTATTTTTCACAGCGACCAAGAAATCTTTATATGCTTGCGTTGTATTACCGACTTTTGGAGCATACACACTTTTCACAGGGAAAGCCTTGAGAACCTCATCAAGACCGCCAATATGGTCGGCGTCTGGATGAGTCGCGATCATGATTTCGATGTCCTTTACCTTCTGCTTTTAAGATAGGCGACGACATCACTGCCATCTTTATTTCCTCCATCAATGAGAATGTCCTCTCCATTTGGCGCTTTAATGTAAATACTGTCACCTTGCCCAACATTGATGAAGTGTACATACATGTTTTTTGGGGCTGCGTCTGTTACAATTCCCGGTAGTATTGCTATCATAAATACAATTACAGCTACCATCAGCATCTTGATTTTCCTCATTGAAAACTCCCCCTTTTACTTTTCAAGAAGATTATACCATCAATTGAGCTAAGAGGGAGTATAGAAAACAAACAGGAGGCGAAAAAATGTTCGATATTATCGGAAGACTAAGGTGTCCGGTATGCTCAAAAATTGTCCGCCCTAGCGATAAAGTGTTCTTGGATATAATCAATACAATCATCCACCAGAGATGCTACTATCAAAATTTGTCCCGTAAATTCCTCCCATTCAAAGACAAAGGAACATTTCAACATATGTTGCTGAAGTATCCGTTTTTACTTGATGATCATGATAATGAAAGTGTTTGATTTTTTGTCTGACAAAAAATAAATTAAGCTCGTTTTTTCAAGACACGATGATATGCTGTGTCCTCAGAATCCCCCGACCGGGGACACCCACTGTCCATATTGTCATGGGAGACACGTTTATTATTTCGGTCTGTCGCGATTCATTGTCCATCGTCTCCGGCGGCCGCTAATCCATCGGGACATCTGTCGCGACACCTTTACGCGGTTGCATGTCTTAGTTGTATAGATTTCTAATCGATCGAGGAGCAGAGACACGTCCCTTGTCCTCGTCTTTTATTTGCAATATTTCATCATAGCGTCCTCTGCGTCACTCTGGTGTCCTCACCTTCATTCGCTCCCCTGATTCTAAGCAGAATTTTTATCTTATTGGTGAATTTGCATTGAGAATTATGTTCTAAATAATCATATCATCACCAATCAAAATCTAATCAATAAACCTATCCCCTTTATAATAACTACTAACTGGCATTTTCACCTTGCAGCTATGCGTCCAAAATCAATCTTTAAAATCCCTTTTACCATCCTTTTTGCGACGATCCGCTTGCATTTCACCCTTCATCGAAGTGAAAATCTGAAGTTTAAAACCCTCGGGACTCCCCCCACCAATCTAATGAGGTATTGGAACAAAACCAATTTGGTTTATTCTTTCTTTATGGTCGCGGGAGCAAGCAGGCTGACGCCCATAATATAAGGGCGACGAACCATTTCACGGGAACGTCAGTTCTTGACCAACCTCTTAAGCTGCTGGACACGCCGCACCGATATCTGAAGCATCATGGCCAGATGCTTATTTGTCGCGTCAGGGTGTCGCTCCATTGCCTTCTGCAGTTGCCATGCCTTGTCCTCCGTTCGCTCCCGTTGTTCCTCGAGGTACTCCTCCCTTGTCTTCGCCCTTGTCCCCGGCGCAACTCCCCTGTCCTCGCCCTGTCGCGTTCCCGTTTCCGCCGGCGCTTCTCATTGGCGTCAATAATGGTCTGCAAGTGTCGCTGTTCCTCCGGCGTGATGTCCAGCCATCGAATGATCGTAGAGTTCTTCAGATTATAGCCGGCGCCGGGATAGCCTTTTTTCCTCGCCTCCTCATTCGCCTTCGCATCATTCTTAGCCATCCACGCTTTCTCGGCGCTTTTTGTCGCCCGGATCACCTCTTTTTCAGACAGCGGCTCCTTAAATCCAGCGTTCAGCTCTATCATCTGTCTCAGCGCCTCATCGGGATCATCAGTGAGGCAACAACTCCAGTATCGATATAAAAAACAAAACAGCTCCCTGTATCCCTTCAGATCATAATTTCTAAGCTCCGCAAGACGAATCAAATCCAGTAGCCTGGCATAGTGCAGCGTCTGGATATTATGTAGCCGGACAAGTTTCCCTTTTCTTCCTTTCTTCCCTGTCTCCGCCCTTGTCAATTCCGGCAAGTACTCATATTGCAAGTCACGGAGGACATACCTGTCGCCGTGCCGGTACTCGACGACGACCTCCCTTTTGCTCTTGGAGTTGACCGACCCGTCGATCCGGAACACCCTGGTCGGATCCAGCGACTTCTTGTCCGCCCCCACATAGCTAAGTTGCTCATAAAAATAGTTCTCCACCGCCTTCCACAGCGGCAAGGCCTTGTACGGGACCGGCTCGATCAACCAAACGCATACGATTCCGCGACCCGAGAAAATGATGAGATTAGGTTCAGGCAAGATATTGTCATAGAATACCTCGATGTCCAGCTTCCCGACCACCCACTCCGGCTCATAGCCAATCGTATGGCAATCCACATCCACGTACAGAGCCCTCAGCTGCCTTATATTCTCGATTCTTCGTTGAGGCTTATAAAAGGTATTCTGGCTAAAATAGACGTCCTCTCCAAGCCATTTAGGCAGTTCTACAGCCAATTCGTTGGGCTGGTAGTGATACTGCCTCCATCCCCCATCCGGCTCCTTCTTCGCCAGCGTGATCCATCCTGAGGCGCCGCGGTGTTGAATCCATACATGCCGCTTTGCGCGATCCAAAGGGGAAATTTCCATATTCTCCAGCTTCAAATTCTCCACAAAACACCCTCCCTACATGGGAAACAACCGCATAGTCGCGCGGGTGCGAGGTACGATCATTATGCAGAAAGACAGCGGCCGTTTCTTCAAAATTTACACACCATTCAAATAGAAAAAGGGAAAATAAGAATGCCATGAGGATCAATCGAGGCCTATTGAATAGGAGAGGACTCTGGCGGTCTTGAATTTCGACACTTTATTTCAAAATCCTCCATTTATTTCAAAAATCGTAAAATCGATTAACAAAAATGCTCTTTTGGCTGCATTTCTTGGAACACCGGCGACCCGTAGTCTTTTGGGCCGGGAAGGGCGGTGTGATAGGCTGGACCGAGCCGGAAGGCGAGGGCTTCGGCGCTTGGGCTTACAGTGGCTGAGCCTTTCCGGCTGCCAGCCGACCATCACACCGCCCCGGGGACCCGGACCAAAAGGAAACGGAAGCGCCGGTGCAGCTACACCTATCTGTCGCTTTTTGTCGAAAATTAACCAATATTTAATGTCAGACAAAAAAATAAAACAATAAACATCATTATTGATCGCGGCGGTGCTTTGAGCAACTCCTTGATTCTGCTTCGCACGGCCGTGGACAGCGGAAGGTTCTGGATCGCAAGCAGCTTCTCCGAGCGGCTGAGCGCCGGGCTTCTCCAGGCTCCAGCCGGATGGCCAAAGGCCAGAAGGCGGCCAGCCGGGAAGACCGGCGCGGAAATGGAATCTTTGTTCGAACCACGAAACTTTTGTTTGTTGGAAGAAAAGATGAAATAAACGTTTATTTATTGTTTTAATTATTTTAATGTATACTCTATTATTTTATCATCACTTATTCGTTAATGATTTGTTCCTTCAAGCAGCGGTGCAATGCATTGGCTTCTTCGGTCACGCTTCGCACGGCTGCGGATGAATGGGCCCATAGGCAACTTCTTCGAATGAACCGAGCGCCGGGCTTCTCCAGGCTCCAGCCGGATGGCCAAAGGCCAGAAGGCGGTCAGCCGGGAAGACCGGCGCGGGCTGGACTTAGTCTTTGTATTTCTTTAACCGCTCCTCAAGCTCACGTCGCATCTGTTCGATATCTTCATCAACCTCTTTGCTTTTGGCGCTTTCGGCAGCAAGCTGCTCTTCGTAGCCCCGGAGCCAGTCCGGCACGATCTCGCGGCGGACGAATCTAGCGCCTCCATGGCTGTGAATGGTCACCTCATTTGGATCGATCCCGACCTGAATCCGTTGCACTTTTTCATTCAAGAAATAGGTCAGAAAAGCAATTGGTTCGCGGATGTCATTGCGTTGCATAATGCGCCTTGCCGTTTGAATGAGCTCATCCATCCAGTTTCCGCCGAAAGCTTTTTGAGCCAAGACCGCTATCTTCGTGAATTGCTGTTCTGTTATGTACCGGTCATAAGCCTGCACTACAGCCAAAAACTGCAAATACCGATCATCTGCTTGAGCTTCCTTTTTCTCTTCCAAGGCAACGACAACCGGCTCAACGACTTTCTCTCTGATTTGAAAGCGGATCGCCGCAACTTTGCGTTTTTCCCTTATCTCCTCGTATGTGAACATGATGTCCGTCTTCTCCGCAATCTCCTTCTTGGCGGGATTAAGCACTCGTTTTTTGAAATTGTGGTATTCTGAATACTTGTCCCCTGCTCCAACCATCATCCGCAAATCATCCAGACGAATCACGACCTCGCCCATATACTGCCAACGTTTTAAAAGCTCGTACATACGGATGGAGTAAGAGCTTTTCAGTTCCATCACATTCTTCAGGCGATAGGTCGTAAATTCCCTTTTCAGCTGCAGGAGGTAGGGCTTCAAGCGGGGATCAAAGGCCAAGCTGACATAGCCGGAATGCTCGTCGTATTCCACGTATGAAACCCAACTCAGCTGTTTGAGCTTCTGGCCTTCTCTGATCTCAAGCACCTTGCGCATCAAATTTTTCGTGATCTCCCGAAGCTCCGTGTATTTAGGGCTTCCCCGATATCCCAGCAATTCAGAGAACTCCTGTATCGGCAGCTTATACATTTTAAAATCGGCGTCATCTTTGCGAATCTGGCTGATGATATACAAGATGATCTTCTGTTCGATAGTGGACAGCTTATAGTTCGCCTCAATCAGCGCATTGGACTTCGTCACGGCGCTGTTGTACTGCGGCTGGACAGCCGGAGTCTGCATCCTCTCATCCTCCACCTACTAAATTAGGAAAATAACTCCTTGATCCTATTCTACAAGAAAACACTCACGTTAAAAAGTACATTTTTTCGTACATGTACGCTTTATTTATTAAAGCGTACACAAGAAAACATGTGTACGAGATAAACACCAAAAATGTACGCTGGACACCAAAAATGTACGCCGAAACAACCAAAAATGTACGAGATAAACACCAAAAATGTACGCTGGACACCAAAAATGTACGCCGAAACAACCAAAAATGTACGAGATAAACACCAAAAATGTACTGTCCAAATCGCTGAAACCCTTGATAAATCAAGGATCTTGCCCCCTCCTAAAATATATAAAGATTTAAAAGATATAAATACTAAAAGTATATAAAAGCAGCAAAAAGGGGGCTGCCGCTCAATATACACAAGGGTTTAATATATCTTGCTGTGCTGAAGAGGAAAAACAAACAAGGTCTCCTAGGCCTTGTACGGCCCGTATGAGACGCTTTTTTTGATGGGTTAATGGTTTTCTACCCCCCAAGCTTCAAAACGCCAAAATAAGCCGTTTAACGACGTTTTACGGCAAGTTTTGATTTTTTCTTCCACAGCGCCACTTTGATCGGCCTCTTGATCTTGCTTCGCACGACCGCGGACAACGGAAGGAGCTAGATCGCAAGCGGCTTCTTCGAGCGGCTGAGCGCCGGGCTTCCCTAGGCTCCGGCCGGATGGCCAAAGGGCCAGAAGGCGGCCAGCCGGGAAGACCGGCGCGGAAATGGAATCTTCGTGCGAACCACGAAACTTTTGTTTGTTGGAAGGAAAGATGAAATAAACGTTTATTTATTGTTTTAATTATTTTAATGTATAATTCATTATTTTTAGTATCAATCATTTATTCGATGATTTATTGCTTCAAGCAGCGGTGCAATGCATTGGCTTCTTCGGTCACGCTTCGCACGGCTGCGGATGAATGGGCCCATAGGCAACTTCTTCGAATGAACCGAGCGCCGGGCTTCCCTAGGCTCCGGCCGGATGGCCAAAGGGCCAGAAGGCGGTCAGCCGGGAAGACCGGCGCGGGCTTCGTTCACAGATCAAGCCCTGCAGTGACTTCATCGATTTGCTCCTGCGTAATGCCGATGTAGCGAAGCGTTTCGGCCTGGCTGGAGTGATTGAGGATTTTTTGGATCATGGCCAAGTCCGTTCCTTGTTTGTATGCGAAATAGCCGAACGTTTTGCGCAGGGAGTGGGTGCCGATGCGATCCACAATCCCAACTGCTTTGGCGGCCCGGTTCAGGATGTAGTGGGCATGCTGACGGCTGATCGCCCGGCCTCCTTTTTGGCTCCGAAACAGCGGCTCGTCGCCGCGGGCGTGCGGCCGCTCCTGCGCTAAATACAGCTCGATCAGGCGGCGAGTTTTTCTGTTCAGTGCGACAACCCGAGTCTTTTTTGTCTTCTTTTCCACGATCTCAATGCGTTCGACAACGCCTTTTTGATTCCTCACATCCCCAACTCTCAGAGCCAAAATATCGCTGATCCGCAGCCCCGTATTGATCCCGATCGTAAAAAGAAGCTCGTCTCTCAACGACGAAGCACGCAAAATCTTTTTCATCGCTTCGATTTTTTCCCTATCTTTGATGGGATGGACGGTATGCAAAATATGACACCCCTTGTCCATGAGGGAGATGAGTAAGATTTTTGGACAAAAAGTGGGAGAGCGGCAAAGCGGCTTCGTGTTGCTTCCTTCAACGTATTTAACGTCAGACAAAAATCTGACATAACGTGCTTTTGTCAGATTTAAAAAAATCCCCTCCACTTCCGGAAGGGGCGAGACAGTCTATTTTTTAGCCACGACAGCGGCCGGCGGCCTTTTTCCCGCCCGCAGCTGTGCAAGCGAAAGGCCAAATGTATATTGAAAATGGGGATAATCTTTAAAGCTCTTCCAATCCCCGCCCCATTCAAGGCCAAGCGACTTTCCGATCTGACCGACGCGAAACCACCGACGGTCGAGGCTCCAGCTGGGGATCAGCGTACCTTTGAAAACATTGCAGACACAAACGTCAAACGCCAATCCAAAATTATGATAACTGTATCCTCCACGGGCGTTCGTAACAATCCGTCCAGGTTTTGTCCGCCCCAGCGCATACAGGCGATTCTGCTCCTCGACGGTTCGAAACCCTTGCGTAATGATGATATAAATGCCTTCCTCATAAGCCTTTCGAATCAACGCTCTAGCTTTATCCGCCACCAACGGATGCAGCCCGGACAGCCTTTTCTCCGCCCGGAAAAGCAGCTCCACCAATTCCACTTCGAATTCCCTCCCATCATCAATTCTGCGGACCTCGGCTCAATGCGATAGTTAGATCTTGAATGGATTTGGTCAACTGATCCAGCTTCGTCTCCATCCGATACAGAAGATAGATAGAAACAAGGATCGGGAAGGAAACTTCACTGATCATCGAAAACAAATCCATTGCTTTTCCCCCTTTCAATGCTCAAAAACGGAAGGCGAGAAACCTTCCGTTCATGACAGATGCGTTATGGCAGCTGGATGTCTTGCGTTTCGCGTTCAATGATGCGGGCGCTCTTCGGGCTCACCAGCTCCCCGTTGCCGGTCATAAAAACATTTGCCGCTACGAGCTGGTTCATCACCGTTTTCACTTGCACCGGATCAACCGGCTCCTTGGGATAGCGGATCAAAATCCGCGCCGGCCCCGCTTGAGCGTTAAACGTCAGTTCCAACGTCTTCATTGTTCATTCCCCCTCTCATCATGCATTGATAATATGGCTGGTCAACGTCGTGCGCACGTACCGCAAGCTGCCGCTCGACAAGCTGGCGATGGCGGCGGCGGCATCGTAAAGCGATTGGACACTTGCGTCGCTCTTCACTCTGAAGGTTTGCGAGCGGATGATGTCCTTTCCGTCGCTGTCCTTTCCGGCGTAGAAGTCCAAAACAAGAGTGCGGCCCGACACCATTTCTGAAGCGGCCATTTTCCTACCTCCTTTCGATTTGCCAACATCATATCAACCGAGAACACCCATAGACAAAGACGATTTCAAAGCGAAAAAAGAAAAAAGCGGCCTCCAATGCCGCCGATCCTTCCGGTTTATTGCGATAAATCATTCATTTCACTACATAACCACCGTTTCACAAACTGCGCTGCCGTTTATCCATTGCCTGCGATGCGGTTCATGAATCTCCCCGTAGCACATCTCAATCCATTTTGCATTTTTGAGTTGGTCAATGCAGAACTTGCGGGAATGAAACACAGGAATCTGATGTCCGGAAAGAAGATGGATCGTGGTGCACTGGGGAGATCTTTGCCGGAACTGCTCAATCTCTCTTGACACAAACCACCCTACACGGCTTTGTCGGCCGACCGGCTCGCGAACGTTAAACGGAATGATGGTAAAGCCATACGACAATACGATGGGAACGAGCTGCTTTTTCCCCACCAACTCCCCATACCGATGGCGGTTGATCGAAATGCTTGTGCCAAAGAAGGTCAGAAGCCGCTTCAAAAACAGACTCGATTGCACGTCAAGCAGCTTAGTTTCCCCGCTCCTGAAAAAAAGTTTGACCGAATCCCCTCTGTTTTCCACGTTGACAGGGATAAACGCCTGGCCGGCATAGGCGAACCGCTTTACCTCTTTCCAGTCCAACTTTTTTCATCCCCTTCTTCCCCTTAACGCTCGGGGTGAAATTTGTCGAAAATATCACATTTTTAAGTACAATATACCCCTATTTGGCAAAAAAATCAAAATGACAAAACCTTATCTTTCAGCTCGAAAACAGCGATTTTTGTTCTGAAAAACGCCGATTCGATTAATTTGTGCTTTGAAAGGCAAAATTGGCACTGGTATCTTAATTTTATGTCAGACGAAAAATGTTGAATTAGTGAAAGTCTGGAGGTATAATAAACACAAATAGTGTCGGACAAAAAATAGAGGTGATGGCGATGATGGAAGGAAGATGCTATGAGCGGCACGATTTTCAGGTTCTCGTCCTTCAGGAATTCGGCAAGCGGCGCCCTCGGTCCCCAGAGGAAACAAAGAGGCTGCAGGAAGAGTACCTCCGGCTTCTTGAAGAAATTCCCCGAATGTGGGAAGAATTCGTAGAGAAACATAAAAACATTTATGAGCGGTTCGGATACCTCGATGTTGTCGTCCATGATGATCTGCGCGTCGAACGCAAAAAGCTCCAACGTGGACGCCCAAAAGAAGAAAAGTCCAAGTCATATCGCATTACCGTGCGCTTGGACGACGAGCTTTACGAACTTCTCCAGAAATACTGTCAGACAAAAAACATGTCGGAGTCGGAGGCGGTGCGGCAACTCATATCGGAATTGAAGTGGAAGCGTTTCTAACGCTCTTATTTTTTGCAATCATTGAAGGAATCTATAAAATAACGTAGAATAAATCATATAAACAAAAGAAGAAACAAACCTTGGAAGAAAGGAAGGTGATATAAGTGGCCATCACCATCACCATGGGCATCCAGAAAGGCGGATGCGGAAAGTCCACGACAACAGGAGTCCTCGCCTATTTGTTGAGCAGGGACGGATACAGGGTTTTGGCCGTCGACATGGACTCGCAGGGGAATTTGACAGAGCTCCTTTCGCGAAAGCCATCCAACGAATTCACGGAGAAATCCGTTCTCGAAGCGATGCAGGAGAGGGATCCGGAGCCGTACATAGTCAAGGTCAACGACAGGTTGGATCTGCTTCCGGCCAACAACTTCCTGGCCACGTTCCCCCGTTGGATTTACACAGGGGAGACGTACCTTGGAAAATATATTAGGTATAAGGGAAAGCCGACCTTGATACTGGACGATACGTTGGACAAGATCCGGCATCGTTACGATTTCATTGTTATCGACACGCCGCCTTCGTTGAGCGAGCAGACGACAAACGCCTTGTGCGCAAGCCAGTATGTCATCATGATGTTCGAGTGCTCCAATTGGTGCTACTCGGCGGTCCCGAATTTTATGGAATCCGTTGAGGGAGCGAGGGTGCATGGGCGGCACAATACCAGGCTGCTGGGCATTCTCAGAACCATGAACGACGTCCGCCGCAACGACGCGAAGGCGTTCAATGAAATGATCGAGGAAGATTATCCGAACGAGGTGTTCAAAACGATCATCACCCGCAAGGCGCCGATCGGACGCCTGTCGCTATACGGCTTTGAGGAAAACAATGAGTTGAACCAGGCGTTGGAGCAGTATGAAAACTTCTACAAGGAGATGATGGAACGTGTCCAAAGTAGATGACATCAAAAACATGAAGCGCCAGCAAAAAGTCATCACGCCTACGCAAGTGCTGACCGATCCTGTAGGGGAAGAAAACAATACAGTTTTAAACGAAGATGACAACCAACCAAGAAAGGAAGGAAAGAAAGTGGAAAGAAAGCGTGTTTCCTTCGATATTCGGACGGACCTGCACAAAGAGTTGAAGATGCAGTCGATTTTGCAGGAGAAGAATATTTATTTGCTTATTGAAGAAGCTTTAGAGAAGTATTTAAATGAGTTAAAAAATAATTAATCATTAAAAGTCCGCGCCGGTCTTCCCGGCTGGCCGCCTTCTAGCCTGCGGCTATCCGGCCGGAGCCTGGGGAAGCCCGGCGCTCGGTCCATTCAAAGAAGCATCGTGCAAGCGGACTCATCCCGCAACCATGCGAAGCAACTTCAGGCAGCAACTCATCGCATCGCTGCGGGAAGGAAAGAAAAAAACCCAATCAAAAGGAAAAACGCCTGATCGCAAGGTGTTGAGCCGATGACAAAACCCGCTGAAAAAATCAGCGGGTTTTCGCGTTAGTCTTATTTTTCGCTTCTCAAACGTAGAAGACATCATTCGTATTGCGACAGCGGATGATGGTTTCAATTCCTCATAGGTAAGATAAAAACATGGACTACTGAATTAATCAATTCCATGTTATCAGCGTTTCAATTCCTCATAGGTAAGATAAAAACGTACGCACAGGGAAACGCATCCGGGAGATTGACATGACGTTTCAATTCCTCATAGGTAAGATAAAAACAAACCCGCCTGTCTTGTCGTCCGAGCCAAAGCGAACAGTTTCAATTCCTCATAGGTAAGATAAAAACCCCCAAAAAGCGTTGATACATCAACACTTTTCAAAATAGGTCAAGTCCAGTATACTCCATTTCGAAAATTCCGTCAATAGAGTGAATCGCTGATGGCTGTAGGAAGGAAAGAAAAAAAGAAACTGTCGTCGATCCCCCGGAGTTTTTGCACGATTGGAAGTCGACGACAGAAAGGATTGAAGCAGTTGTTTTTCATAAAAACATGAAAACCGCGTTAAACTCGAAAAACGGTCCGTACAAACATTTTTTCTTTCTTGAATAGAAAACCATTGCCTTATCCATTAAAACGCGTTACAAGCAAATTTGAGCGGTCATTTTTTAGCAGAGTGCCTATTTTTTATTTTTACCGATCCATATATGAGAAATATTAGAATATTTATTGTCTGACAAAAATATAAAATACATATTTCGACAAATCGTGACAAAAAACAGAGATCGATAGAACAAAGTCCGCGTTCGCCGGCGCTTCCGTTTCCTTTTGGTCCGGGTCCCCGGGGCGATGTGATGGTCGGCTGGTGGCCGGAAACGCTATGCTGACTGATGGACAAATCACCGAAGCACGCGCCTTTCCGGCCCGTTCCAGCCTATCACATCGCCCTTCCCGAACCAAAAGACTACGGGTCGCCGGAAGACCATAATTCCAATACCTCATCATCACTTGTAATTAGACATAGTCAAGATTATAGGAAGCCCTAAGTTTTCAGTAACATTCTCTGCATCTCAGCAAGCCTTAAAAGTTGTACTTTTTAGGCTTGGTTAGCCGACTTGTCTTCCCCAAGCCGTCCGAAGAGCGCAGACCCTTTACGCGCCTAACAAACAAAAATTATAATGGGGTGAGGCAAAGGAAGGAGCGTACTTGGGAAGGAGGTAAAAAAATAAAACGCATTTTAGATCCATTGTATTTTTTAATGCAACGGATCTAAAATGCGTTAACACAATTGTCATTATTTTGTTTCAGTTACCCGTAAGATTGCTTCTTTATAATCAGATATGTCAAGTAAATCACTAATATTGTATCTTTTATGACTGACAATCTCCAGAAGTTTTAGTACTTTAAGTTCTTTTCCTTTGACTTCTTTTGTCAATTCTCTTGCTAAATCCTTATAGTAATCTTCTAATTCACCTTTTTTTAAAATCATCACATTATTATCGAATAAATGATCGAGAAAGCGATCAACTTTCATTTTTAACTCTTCATCGCCTTTGATGTCGTTATAGTTAGTTTTTTTGCTTATCTTTGGTCTCAAATATTCCCATAAACTAATAAGGTCTTCATTAAATTCCCTTTTGGCACACATATCATCTAAAATATAACATAATTTTTTGGCGTCAGCTTGATTAGGATCGAGTATTTTTTTTCTTATTTCTTTTGACTTTTTATAATCACCTTTGTATTTTTGTAAACCAGCTCTAATTTCACTGAGAGCATTATAATTAAATCCATCGATGTATTCAGCAATTTGTTCTAAACCGTTTTCAAGGTAATCAAAATCAGCAATAACAAAGTAATCAATTCCTAAATCTCTTAACAAAGCCATATAAATTCCGAATTGGCTCTTTCCGCCAACTTTGACTACAGAAATATTTCTTTTATCTAATATTCCGGTCTGCTCAAAAATAAAGTCAGCGATTAAAGGTATAATATATTCTTCTCCACCTTCAACTAAAATTACTTTATCAGCAAAGAATAACTCGGAATTTTTACTCCAAAGCAATTGTTTTATCTTTTGTATTTCTTGAATAGTTCTTTCGTTATTAGTTAAACTAAATGTTTTGGTTTCAGAAGTACCTTCGGGCTTTCTAACTACAATAATGTTTTCAATCTCAGTATTTCTAATAAATTCTTGACTATGTGTCGTAATAATTACTTGATTTTTGTAATTGTCATCTAGAGAAACAAATTCATCTAGTTTGTTAGAAAGCATCCTTCTTGCATGAGGGTGTAAAAATAGTTCAGGTTCTTCAACTGCTAGAAGTGAGTTGCACTTATGAAGTTTGGAACAATAGTAAGAGAACAGTCCAATAATTAACGCACTTTGCAATCCAGAACCTTTTTCTGATAATTGAGATTCAATACCATCGTTTATATATATACTTACATTTTTATATATATCATCTTTCTCATTAGGTAACATTCTAAAACTAATATAACTATAATTTATTAATTCCTTTAATTTACTCTTTATATCATTAGCCGTATCCTCAAATACCTTATCTGTTAGTTTTTTTATCATTTCGCTCTGCTTTTTAATCTCTTCATCCACTTCTTTATTTTTATTGTCCCATAATGATTTCAGTAATTTTCCATACCATGTCCAATTGGTTATCTTTAACTGATTTGAAGGATCTCTGAAAGCAGGTAAAATCGAACTAGTAATGAATGCATCTCTTAATTTTTTTGAAATCGTCGGGAAACATCTGAAATATTTTTCATTCTTTTTATCTTTAACCAGCATCCCATGAATAAATTGCATGTCTTCATCATCTGAACCATATCTATTAGCATAAATATAAAAAATAACTTCCTCTTTGTCTCTAATCCAATAACATAAATCCGTTCCTTCAAATTTATCAAAATCTCGTTTCGGATCAAACTCATCATAATCCATCTTTAGTTGATCGTGTATTATTACCTTATCATTTTCAAATTTAGCCCAATATTCTATTCCAAATCTTTCTTGCCGGATAATTTTTATTTCTTGAAAAGTATTACTGTCTGGGACTTTTCCGGATAGCTTAACAGCAATAAACATTTCATTGGCATAATCTATTTTTTTGTTTCCTTTTATTTCTCTTTCAACAGCATAAAAATCTTTTATATCTAATGATGATTTACTTGGCAATTTTTCTCCAAGTAATAGGTCCAGTGCTTTAATAATATTACTTTTTCCAGCATTGTTTTTACCGATAAGGATATTTTTTCCCTCTTTAAAACTTACATGGATATCTTTAATGCTTCGAAAGTTTTTTATATATAAGTCAGAAACAAACATTTTAACTCCCCCTAAAAAATTATGGTCATAGAAAATCTCCATGAGCGAATTCCATTCTCCGTATAGGTATGAAAATGTAACTATTCACCCCAGTGCTAGTGTATAAAAAAGCCCAGCACAAATAGGGCATTTCGGTCATAGAAAATGCCCTAGGTAGCGGAAAGAACTCGATCGATCGTTTCGCCTGCCAACAGAAGACATAACGAATCCCACACGTTTTTTTCGTGTTTCGTCAGTGTGGAAACGATGCTTCTTGCGATGCAAAACGACTGCGCGAATGTTTCTTCGCGAAACGTACCCGAAATGTTCTCTTTGACTTTGACCATGCGAAGATCGCGTTCGGCTTGGTTGTTATCAAAGGGAACATGTACTTCACGTAAGAAACGCAGCGCTTCTTCCTTTCGTTTTTGAAGGCGTCGAACAAAAGCGAGTGCTTTTTTCGGAAGAGGCGTCATCGTTTCCAATCGGTGTTGTGCTCTTTCTAGGATGCGATCATACACTCGTTCCCACCGTCTCGCTTCTTCTTCGGAAAGTGCACCGTGATGGGCTTCGACGGCTTGCTTGGCGGCTAACAGAAACGTGGTCATGCGCATCGCCCACGTATGCCCCTGTTCGATGAATCCTTTTAACTCACGCAAATGGTGGGCATGACAAAGGGCATGGGTGGCATGTGTGTATTTCGGATACGTACCGAACGCATCGTGCATCATCGTCCCTTCATATCGGGGAAGAATCCCGATATCATCGGTCGCTTTTTTTCCACGAGAAGCGTGAGGAGCCAAGTATGTATATCTCGATGTACACGCGACATGCACCCATGCGAGTTTCCCATTGATGCGCAAACTCGTTTCATCGACATGCAGGATGTTGGATTCAAGTAAGGCGTCTTCGATGATGTCCATATTTGATTCCAGCGCTTCGCGTCCTCGTTTCACCATATTGGCAAGGGTTCCTGTACTAATCGAGTGTTGATATAACGCTTCGATTGTATCACTTAAACGCTTGTACGGGATCAATTGGATATGATGTAAATAAACAACGAGCGCCGTGAGCCGTGGACCGTATTGCACATGATTCGTGACATGGGATGGGAATTCGGCTTGTTGCACGCATCGACAATGTGGACACGATTTCACTTCACGTTCATGTTGTGTCACCTCGATCGCCACAGGAGGGACATCAAACACTTGACGGATATCGACTTTGAACGGTTTGACTTCACGCAAAGAAGCTCCACATCCTTGACACGTATGCACACGGTGGACGACACGATGATGTGGATGTTCCACTTGACGGAGCGTCTTCCCCTCATGTCCCTCTTGCCCACCAGGCTTTTTGCCAGACGGCTCGCGGGAGGAACGCTTTTTCTCAAAACGGTCAGAAGATGGGGGCAAATGGCTATTGGAGCTGTTTTTTTTCGTGCGTGCTTCCAGCTCTTGAACACGGTACTTCAGTTGTTCATTTTCTTTGCGTAGTTGTTTGTTTTCGTGACGCAAATGTTCATTTTCTTGAATGAGTTGATGAATGAGCTGTTTTTGTTGTTGAACTTTGCCGATTAAGCTCTCAACTGTAAATACAGCTTGTTGTACCGTCAACATGCGATTCACCTCCTTGTCTATCAATATTCACATCATAGACAAGGAAAGAAGAAAATATTCAGCTCACTTTATGATGTGGCTGAATAGTTACATGAAAATAATCACTCACGGACAAGACGATTTTCACAGGAAAGATCCATGGGCAGCACGCTTTGCCCTCCACCCAGGGATGAAAATCATGCGTCAGTCCTGCATTTTCACGGAAAAGATCCATGGGCAGCGCGCTTTGCCCTCCACCCGGCATGAAAATGACTCATCGGGGCGCATGCATTTTCACGGAAAAAATTAGGATATATATACTAAAATTATATAATTTACGCGCCTAACAAGCAAAAATATAATGGGGTGAGGCAAAGGAAGGAGCGTACTTGGGAAGGAGGTAAAAAATAAAACGCATTGTTTAATTATCAAGACCTAAAATTAAAAAATGCTAAAAAAATAAAGGTAAGCACATATTAGTCATGTATAATATGTTTGCTTACCTTTTTTATTTTGGATTGAACTAATTCCACCCGTTAGCCGCCCATGCATCGCTTCGTAGCGCCACAGATGATGGAAGTTCATTCGTTCTTCCATGGGAGATAAGTAAGAGAGTTATTTTTTGAGTTGTTTAAAGTAAATTATTTCAGGGTCTCCTTCATCCAGATTATCAATAAAACCACTCTTACTATATCCAAGTGATAAGAATACCCTGTGCATTCTCTCATTAGATTGATTCGTTGAAGAAAAAATCTTTTCCGTTGGAGATATATTTTCAAAATACTTGATTAGTGATTTCGCATATCCTTTTCTTCTTTCTGAAGGTTTTACAACAACTAATGAGATAAAACTACATTCAAAAAAATGAGTGTTGTAAACCAAAAAACCAACAATTGACCTGTTAACTTTAGCGACTAAACAACACCCTTCTTCAATTGCTTTCTTTATGTATGTTCTTCTGCTTTCGTCTCCAATAACTTCCGCATCGATTCTTACTATCTCATCTAATTCATTCAATTTGGCTATTGTTATATGTTCCAAAAAAATCAAAACCTCCCTCTAGAAATGTTGATCTATCAAGGCTTTTCGGCCTCTCAGGGGTGTCCAAAAAATATTTTTCGACAAAATCCCTTACATCCTTTTTCAGTTTTGTGGATATCTTACAGACCTAGGGTGCGCTTCGCGGCCACGGCTGGTTATATTTTCCTGCCGCGGGGGGAAGCATATTCGATGCACCCTTTGGATCTCCGCGTCGCTGATGAGGACGAACCCTCCCATGTCTCCGGGCGTCTTCGCGCCAACATTCCCTCGTTCGGTCTCGTCATCAGGCGGAGGCCGGCCAAGCTCCTTTAGGGACTCAAGGTCGAATGGATGAAATCACGCCAGCTTCTCCGGTGTCATCTCGTTGTCCAACGATTCTTCCGTTCGCAGGGGGGAGGCCTTAGGCCGCCCGTTGCACCTGGGACAAGACGTCCTGTTTCATTCGCTCCGCGTCAAACGCTTGTTTCTTCGTACAAATCGCAAACAGCACATTCAACAGCTTTCGGCATAACGCGACGATGGACTGCTTTCCGGTCAGCGGGTTGACGGGCCGGGTCGTATAGTACTCATGCAGCTCGCGAAACGCCTCATTGTGCCGGATCAGCGGAATCACCGCCCGAAACAGCACCGATCGCAGCCGTTTCCGTCCCCGCTTCGAGATGTGCTTTTGCCCTTTGCGCTGGCCGGAAGAGTTCTCCTTGAGCGTCAGGCCCGCCAATTTCACCAATTGACGCGGGTCCCGATAGTGGGCAAAACTGCCGATCTCCGCCAGCAGATCGATGATCGTGGCATCTCCCAACCCGTCGACCGTTTTCAACCATTGGTACTCCATCGTCGTTTGAACCAATGCCTTCAACTCGGCGTCCAGTGCAGCGATCTCCGCCTCCAATTGGCGGTATCGGCGGACGAGCGCGGCGATCTCAAACCGGGCCATCGCTGTCCCTTCCGTCACCCCAATCGAGTCCTTCGCGGTGTTGATCAACGCCTGAATTTTGGCCTTCTGCGGGCATTTCATCCCTTCGCTTTGCCGGTACACCTCAAGAAGCTCCTCCACCGTCCGGCCGGCCATATCAGCCGGAAGCGGCGTCCACTCCAACACCGAAAGCGCCGTTTTCCCCAAGTCACGAAACACGGTCCAAAACTCTGGAAAATACCGATCCGTCCAGCGGACGATCGCGTTTTTCACCGCCGTCTGTTCCTTGCGGAGCTTCTCTTTGAGCGTGCTCCCCACGCGCAAATCGGCTTCAATCTCGTGCAGCAGCCGGGGAACGAGGAATCGTCCGTCTTTTGCCAGTCTGGCAATGACCAGGGCGTCTTTGGCGTCGTGTTTCGTCGGCAGGTTGTCATCAAGTTCTTTCGACCGGCACACATGCGCCGGGTTGACCATGACCAACGGGATCCCGTGCTCCTCGAGGAAGTAGGCCAGGTTCAACCAGTAGTGCCCGGTCGGCTCCACGGCGACGATCACCTCTGACTTCCCGAACGCTTGCATCGCTCCCTGAATCGCTTTATACAGCTGTTGAAACCCCTCTTTCGACTGGAAGATCGGGAACGATTTGCGAAGCACGCGCCCCCGGTCATCCACGAAGCAGGCGTAGTGGGTTCGTTTCGCGATATCAATACCCACGACAAGCGTTTGTTCGGTGACTTGATCAATTTTATAGTTTTGTGTACAATTCATCTGAAGTCCTCCTTGGCATGATGGTAGGTGTTGTTTGACACCCCTGCATCATACCAAGAGGGCTTTTTTTGATCAAGTCCCCGGAAAAGCTCCTAACGGGAATGCTACCTCATACAAGTAATCATCCAACAAATCCATTAAGGCTTGGGAAACATAAATTTCCCGTTCTCCTGTTTTTAGTTTTGCGCCGTTTTCCAGTTCCCCTCGATTAACTAAACGAATCCGATGTCCATTTTTATGGTCAAAAATAAAATCCTCTATAAACAAGGAAAGTGCTTCACCAATCCGCAATCCTGTTTCAAAAAGCAATTGAATTAACAGTCTATCTCGGATGTTGGTGGTTGCTTCTATCAATTGTTGTACTTCTTCTTTCGTTAAAACTTTCAGCTTTTTTCTCGGCTCTTTTACCTTCAGAATATGACGGTTAGAAGGCTTATTTTTATTGACATGATACAGAAAATCCTTGTATCTGGTTCTTCCTCCTGTAAACACTTGTTTCAGTAGCTTATCAACCATATCGTTTTGGATTTCCTCGTTCCGATACAAATAATCATAAAAATTGGTGACGGCTGTAATCGTCAAATTAATCGTCTTTTCTGTTTTCTTTGCTTTCACAGGTTGGAGGGAAGTTACCTTTGCACTTTCATATGGATTCCTCAACCAAACTATATACATGCTCATTGAAAAGTTAACCTTCGCATAAGCGGTGCCCACTCCGGTTATACTGCTCCTAATGAAAAACATGGAAAAGGAGCGGAATTCTGCATGAAACGTCTCAAAATCACCGACAACCATGGATGGACGCCCCGGAAACTCCGCAAGCAGGAACGGAAGATCAAAAACGCCCATCTCCGCCAACGTGTGATGGCCGTCCGCCTGGTCATGGAAGGCTATTTGGGCAAAGAGGTGGCCTCCATGGTCAACGTGTGCCGACAAACTGTTTCCCATTATGTGTCGCTGTTCAACGAAGGCGGCCTTGAACTCCTGCTTCATCGGGATTTCTCCCCCGGGCGGGAGCCGTTTCTCACCGAAGAACAGCAGGAAAAGATCAAACAGCTTGTGTTGACCACTACTCCCGCGGAACTGGGCTGGGACGTCGCTTCGGCGTGGAACACCAAACTCCTGCAATCCTATGTCGCAAAGCAATTCGGTGTTTCCATTTCCCGCGAAGCGCTGCGAAAACTCCTGCACCGCAAAGGGCTGTCGTGGACACGACCGACGTACACACTGGCGAAAGGAAATCTGGATGAGCAAAAACAATTTGAAAAACAAATGGATCTGATAAAAAAAACTTGATCACCAAGGAGACAGAAGATGCTGTTCTTCTGTACATCGATGAAACCCATATCCGCTCTTACCATGTCTTGCGGTCCACATGGTCGGAAGTCGGCCGCCAAAAACAAGTGCCGACGTTTGGCCATCATGCCCACGTATCGCTGTTTGGCGCGGTCAACGTCCATGATGGTGAAACGGTGCTTCATCAAACGACCGCTGCCAATGCCGCGACGTTCTTGGATTTCTTGAGAATGCTCAAAGAGCGCTATTTAGACCGTCTCATCGTCTTGGTGTTGGATAACGCCCGCATTCACCATGCCAAAATGGTCAAGGAGTTTTTGCGGGAAGAAGGACAGTGTTTTCACTTTATTTACCTTCCTCCGTATTCTCCGCAACTGAACCCGATCGAACGCTTGTGGAAATGGCTGAAAGACACCGTGATCGCCAATGTGTTTCACAAAAATCGAAACGATATCGTCCAGGCCATTGCTCGGTTTGTCCACTACATCCACGAACGTCCGGAGGAAGTGCTGCAACGCTTAGGGTGTGCAGGATGACTGAGAAGTTAACTCTTCATGTTGCATGTATATAGATTTCGATAGCCATATGCCCGGCGTTTGATGTTTTTGATCTTGTGATTCGTCCCCTCGATCCGGGCATTCGTATATGGGCACAAAAAGTAGGAAAGAATAGGCTCCTTCCACCTTTCAAGCGTGTTGGCTGCTTCCTGAAAAGAAGCAAAAGGGCTCTGTTTGGCTAACTTAATCCATTCTTCCAAGCGTTCCTTTGCTTCGTTATATCCATCGGTTCGGTAAAAATCCCGAAACAACTCTTTTAGATAATAAGCAATGGAAAGTGCCGGATACTCCTCCAAGATATCGTCTAATCGAAGCCGTTGGTCCTTACGAAGCTTTTCACAGCCTTTTAAGAGAAGATATCGAGCCTTTTTCAATGGAGAAAATTCCTTTCTTGCTTGATCCAAGGCTTGTGTCACTTTTTGAACCACATGGTACTTATCGATGACAATCGAAGCAGATGGAAACAGGGCGCGAACCGCCTTATGATAAGGTTCCCACATGTCAAGAATCACCGTTTGGACCATTTCTTTCGACAGGATATTTTGGCTCAACAAGTTGATGGCGGAGTCACATTGGCGATCGGCATGCATTCCCATGACCGATCCGGCTCTGGCATCCATCAATACGGTTTCATACTGATGTCCCTTTTTTACAGCGATTTCATCTAAACTAAGCACCATTCCTTCTGGAGAAGAGACCTCCTTCGCTGTTTGACGCTCTTTTGCTTTTTTCGATGCGATGGAGTAATAAATGCGTTCCAATGTTGTATATGGAATACGGTGCTTTCGGCTAACCTCTTGAATGGTGGAGCCTTCGCAAAGTGTTTATTGCAAAATAAAAATACAGAGTTCTGCAACGAAAAGTGCAGAGCTGAAGGCAAAGAAAAAAGGCTTGCCAGCCTCTAACATTTCCTCTACTGTGGAAGTTGTGAACACATAACCAAACAGTGGAGGAGCGAAAGGATGCTGGCAATGCCCGAAATTAATCGTATCAGAAAACTGCGTGAAAAGAAAGGGTTATCGATTGCGGAAATTTCCCGTGAAACGGGATATAACTGGAGAACGGTCAAGAAATACGCAGATGGAGACATTTCTGTCCAACCAACCATCAAACGCAAAAAGGGGATGATGGAGGAAGAAGGGTACGGGCAAATCATTGATGACTGGTTGGAGGAGGATGCCAAACTGCCGAGAAAACAACGGCGAACGAACAAGACGATGTTTGAAGCGCTTTGTCGTGACCATGGATTTCAAGGCTCGTATCGCACCGTTTGCGCGTACGTGCAAAAACGAAGACCGCAGCTCAAGCTCGAGAAAGAACAGCGCTATGAACGACTGGAGCACCCGCCAGGCGAGGCGCAGGTGGATTTCGGGAAGATGACGGTTGTGACGAAGGAGGGGAAGGAAGAAGAGCGATCGGTTTTGATCATGAGCTTTCCCTATAGCAACGCTGCGTTTGCTTATCCGCTGCCGGCGGAAAACAGTGAATGCTTCCTCCATGGGTTGACGCAGCTGTTTCGTCAGGCTGGGGGAGTGCCAAAGGCATTGCGCATTGACAATTTGTCCGCGGCCATTGTGTCGATTCGAAAAGGGGGAGAACGCCGATTCACCGAGGCTTTTGAGAAATTTCAACTCTACTATCGGTTTGATGTACAAGTGTGCAATCCATACAGTGGACATGAGAAAGGAAATGCGGAGCGAAAAGTCTATTACACTCGCAACCTTTGTTTCATCCCCGCTCCATTGATGGAGTCGGATCCGGAGCTGGTGGAGTGGCTGCATCGCAAGATGGTCGAGGACCGAAACCGTCCTCATTATGAAAAGGGGCGGTGGATCGAGGAACTATGGCAGGAAGAGCAACCGGAGCTGTTGGCGTTGCCGGAACAAGATCTTCCGATCTTCTCCCTCGATCACGCTTACGTGAATAAGTACGGAGAAGTGATGGTGGATGGGAAGGCGTTCGTCGTCCATGGCCTGTCCGTCCCCAACCGGGTGTTGGTGAAGAAAGAATGGAATCGTTTCGTTGTGTTCTCTTCCGATGGAGACGTCCATCTTGAAGCGCCCAGGCCGTATACGAACGTGAAACGCGAAATCCCTTGGAAAGAGATTTTCGCTGAGTGGGAGACCAAACCCCGGGTTGTCGGACATTCCCGCTACCGGACGTACTTGCCGGAGGCGATCCGAACGTATCTGGCTGGCCCCCCGCCCCAGGTGGTGGCCCGTTTGAAAGGACTGCGAGCGCTGTTGGATCGGCACACGCTTTACGAAATCGCCCAGTGGCTCGAGGAGAGTCAGCGATGGGACTTGGCTCCTCATGAAATCGGCGTGTTGATGGAAGCGAAGCACTCCTATTACCCGGACAAGTGGGAAGAATCATACACCCCTTCCGTTCTAATCGACTATGAAACGGATTTAACGGTGTATGATCAACGTCTTCATCCCGCTCGGGAAGGGGGTGTCCAGAGATGAGAGCAGAGGTGAAAGAGATTTGTAAAGCGCTGCATTTGGCCTATATCGCAGATCGATTCGAGGAGGTGAGATTCGAAACGAAAGAACAGTTTTTGCGGGATGTATTGGCGCTGGAACTGTCGTGCCGCCAAGAAGCGAAACAGGCTCGGCTGATCAAGAAAGCCAAGTTTCGGGAGTTGAAATGGCTGAAGGATTACGAATGGTCGGGTCATATCCATTGGCCAGCCACGACATCGAGGGAGGAACTGTGTGACCTTCGCTTTTTGGAGCGAAAGCAAAACGTTCTGCTTTTAGGTTCACCTGGAACGGGGAAAACCCATCTCGCCACAGCACTTGGCATTCAGGCGTGCCAACAAGGCCATGAGGTTCGGTTTTTCCGCGTCGCGGATCTTGTCGCCCAGCTGGAAGAGGCGTTGAAAAACGGCACGCTCGGACGGCTGAAACGAAGCCTCGACCCATGCGAACTGTTGATTTTGGATGAACTCGGCTATGTGCCGTTTCAAAAGCAAGGATCGGAACTGTTGTTTCATATTATCGCCGACTGTTACGAGCGAAAAAGCGTCATGGTGACATCGAATCTAGAATTTGGACAGTGGAATCGGGTGTTTGGGGACAACCGTTTGACGGCAGCGTTGGTGGATCGCTTGGTTCACCACGCCCACATCTTGGCCTTTACGGGAGAGAGCTATCGACTGCGGAACGCTCTCTCCGCGATCCAGCCGTCCTCTGCCTCCGGTCTGGAACCTTAAGTCTTGAGCTGGCAAGCCTATGTATTTTTTCTTGCACTTCTCTGCATTTTTTGCTTGCAAAAAACACGCAAAGTTCATACAAGTACTCACAAAATCGATTGGTGTAGTGTTGATTGTGTGGAATCGATTCCAAAGAGGCGGAAAACACTTGGGAACAATTCCAGCACCGATAGCGCTTTACCTTTACGAACAAGTACACCGGTTGATGGAAAATCGCCAAATCCCGTACTTTTCTTGTCCGTCTGTCGTGGACAGAGGAAGTGGCAAACCCACAATGAGGGCAACGTTCCTGTGTCTCTGTTTTCTCTACATGAATCGCATAACCATAGGAAAGAAGTTCTTGTTTAATCACTTTAAATTCTGGCAATCCTAGTGATATAGAAAGCACTTACGAGACCTCCTTAATGTTTATTTCACCACTAACATTATTGCCAGGATCTCGTTAGTGCTTTCTCTTTTTTGTCACTAAATCACAAAATTTGGTGATGAACCTTAATGAAGAATATACAAATAATTGCTAATTTACTATAATAATACTATGATCCCTTTTTATTCTGTATTTTAGGGAGGATATTTTTTATGTCATTAATTGAAAATCAAGATGAATTTTTTAAAGTGTACAACATTAATAAAGAGGAATTTGAAAGTGCCTCTTTGAATTGGAGTGTTCTCAAAGAGATTTATTATGACTACTTAAAAAAATATCCAGATTTTCAATCAATTGCTAATCCTATTGCCGATTTATTGAGACAAGATAGTAATGTGCATTCAGTTAGGTCTCGTATTAAAAATGCTGAACATCTAGTAGAAAAAATTATAAGAAAAACAATAAAAAAAAGAAATAATGGAGATACTTCTTACGAAATTAATCCAGATAATTATCAAAAAGAAATTACAGACATTATCGGTATAAGAGTTCTACACTTATATAAGGATCAGGCAAAGGAAATTGACAAATTAATTAGAGATAAATGGGAATTGGCCGAGCAACCAATAATATATTATCGCGAGGGTGATTCTCTAGAGAATATTGATACAAAAAAATTTGATACTAAAAAACATCCTGCTGGGTATCGTTCTTGGCACTATTTAATAAAAACTCAGCCTACAAAAACAGAAAATTTAGTAGAAATTCAAGTACGCACTATTTTTGAAGAAGGTTGGAGTGAAATAGACCATCAATTAAGGTATCCATATGAACTTAATAACAAATTACTTAACGAGCAGTTGTTGGTTCTTAACCGTCTTGCTGGTAGCGCAGATGAGATGGTTAATACAATACGAGAAACACACAAATCTTTCCGTGCAATTACTGAAGAAAATAAAAAGAAAGATAACTTAATTGAAGGACTTCGTAAAGAGATTGAAATACTCTCAGAAAAATATAACATACAGAAGCAAGAAATGAAGTCTATAGAAAATAAATTAAAGGATTTGGAAAAAGCACAGCAACACTCTTCAAACTTCTCTTTAATTGGTAATATTGATATTCCAAGCTCAATCCAAATTGGTGGTAATATTGATATTCCAAGCTCATTTCAAATTAGTGATCTAAGCTCAATCTCATTTCCAATTGGTGACAGCGCTATTCCTTATCGACTAAAAAAATAGCTGGAACTTTGCCAGGGTTGGGAAAACCGAATAGTAACTGACAACTCATTAGAAGTGGGAATACCAATATATAGTGTAAAAGAGGATAAAAATATTCTTCTTGTGAAACTCTCTGACGAAAAGTATCAGATCTTTTCAGAAAAGGCGATTGAAAACTGAATAAATCGTACCAAAAGCTCTCTGATATTAATCAGTCAGAGAGCTTTTTACTTGAGAATTCTCCGTATTTCTAAACCAAATATATTAGATCAATTTAACTCATCGCATAATTCACATTATATGACTAAAAATTGATTCTTTTTTATGATATACTCGTCATATAATATTATTTTTTCAATCGTTTTTTTGCTCTTCGAACCCTTTTAAACTCGTCGTATAAGTGAAAGGATGAAAAAGATGCTGCACGAATATGAAACGTATTTGCAAGAGAAGGGGTTTTCTCCTAACACCGTGATCTCCTATCTCAATGACGTGAATCAGTTTTTGAAAGACTTGCATCTTCGCCCAGGCGATTACGTCACGTCGGCCGACATCCGTAAATGGATTCAGCAAATGCTGAATCCGGTGGAAGGGAAACCGTTGGCCATTTCCACGATCAATCGCCGCCTTAATTCGCTGCGGAGCTTTTATGCGTGGGCGGTCGAACATTACAAGCTCGAACAGAACCCAATGAAAGATATCCAGGATTTAAAATCGGCCGATGAAGAGAACGAAAAAATTATGTGGCTAACGGAAGAAGAATTCGAGGACTTATTGCATCGGATGCGGAAAAAACCGGTGCAAAGCCGAGGAGTCGATCCCGAGGAGAAATATCGGCGGGACCGCGCGGTAGTGTACTTGCTTACCTATGCAGGATTGCGTGTGGAAGAGTTATCCAATTTAAAATTAACGGACTTGGATTTAGAGATGAAACGAATTCGGATCGTGGGAAAAGGGATGAAAGTAAGAACGGTGCCGATCTCGAATATCTTGCTGGCAGAACTCGAGGATTGGCTTAAGTTTCGCGCGGAAATGGCAAAAAAGAAACCGCATGTGGCCGAATCGCCATACGTCTTTTACAGCCAGCGTTCTCCGAAGTTTTCTGTAAGGGGCATCCAGCGAATGATCGAAAGCTACAGCTTGCCGAATAAAAAACTGACGCCCCATATGTTCCGGCATACGTTTTGTAAGTGGATGTTAAAAGCGACAAACAACGATATCGAGAAAGTGCGGAGGCTTGCCGGCCACAGCAATATCGCCACGACGTCCCGATACTTAAAAGACAGCTATAGTGATCTGGCGGATGCGGTGGAGGCATTGCCGAAATTTTAACAAAGTTTTTTGTGCGTAGGTGTCACCGATAACGATTCGGATAGTCCAGTAGGGCCATGGTAATCTTTGAAGAATGATTGCCGTGGCCTTTAGCATTTTTTATTCCATTTAAACAGCGCTTCTCCCAGTCAAAGACGGTCAATCTCCCTCTGCTTAATTAAAAGCAAGAGGTAATTCTTTGATGCGAAGATAATTCACAAAAAACAATGGATATGAATTTCCTACTAACTTACGGATTATGAGGCGATATGGATGATCTTAGGCTAATGATGTTTTTATTTGGATAAATTTTTTTCTATACTAATCATGTCATTTTTTAGATTTTAGATTAGTAGTATCAGTATGTCTAAGTTTGATAGATCACTTACAATCAGCGTAAGGTTATTTGCCCCGGAACCTTCTCGCATGTCGTGTCCACTCATACGTACGCAAGACAGCGGCGACAGATGACGACAATCCTTAGTTAATGTTTTGCATATATGTAGGGAGAAGCCTAATTAATATGGTGATAAACTAAAAACGTCCAACAAATAACATTAACTAAAGGAGTTGAGATACATGAGTTTTTAGAACGGATGGATAAAGAATTAAAAAATTATATGGATTCTCTTATATCCATCTTGTATGAAACAAATCTAACAGCTACTGAAATAGCTAAACGTTCTGGACTTTCTACATCTCAGATTAGTCGTATTTTAAGTGGTAAATGTCTCCCTAGATTTTCTTCTTTATGCAAAATATTTTCATCCCTAAATATTGATATTCGATTGTTTTTCAAGAATCCAAATTGGAGTTATTCTGAATTACTCAACGATAAGATTTCACTTATGACAGATGATGAAATTAAAAAACTGAGATGTTTGTTGTCACAAAATATTCGCTTAATTCAGTATAACAAAAAACGATTGAACCCTCATTTTACCCAAAGTCATTTATCTAAATTGATAGGGGGAGATGGTAGCACTAAATCACTTGAAAGAATTTTAAGAGGGAAGCATGATTTAAGCTTCGAGAAGTTGATTGCTATTTCCATAGCATTGAATGTAAATCCAGCGAAATTATTAACTGACACAAGGAGTGATTATAATATGATGGATATTAAAACATTCATCAAAAAATTGGAAGAAATCAAAGCAAAAGGTTACATTCGTACCTTGAGACGTGGAGATACAGGAGTAGGTCATACGTTAGAACAGGAACTTGGTTTGACTGAAAACAACATCTCTTTACCAGATTTAGGTGTAGCGGAACTTAAAGCGGCTAGACGCAACACTTCTTCAATGCTTACACTTTTCACTAAAGAACCTCTTTCTGATAAAGGTCGTAAACGTGACCGCTATTTATTAGAAACTTTTGCTTATGATAGCGATAAAGAAGACCGTATCAAAGAATTGTACACTACAATAAGCGCTTTGGATTACAATGCACAAGGTTTTAAATTAGAGGTTACAAATAAAGAAATTCGTCTCATTCATAAAGATATACCATTAGATGTTTACTGGACAGCAGAATTATTACAAAAAACATTCGAAGATAAACTTCCGGCATTAGTTTATGTTTATGCCGACCATATAGGAGAAGATGCAGACGAACATTTCCATTACACGGAAGCACGTTTACTGAAAGGATTTGATTTTAAAGGTTTTATGAAAGCTGTACAAGATGGTTATATTAAAGTCGATTTGCGTATGCACATGAAGAATAACGGCCGACCTCGAAACCATGGTACAGCTTTCAGAATCTTACGGAGTCATCTCCCGATTTGTTTTAAAGAACAGCAAATTTTAGTAAAACCATAGTCCAAACCATAGTCGTAACTTCCGCGAGTCGCTTTGCGATTGCGGAAGTTACGTGTGTTTATCCTTCTTTTCTTAGAATAAAAATCACTTCACCGTTCATTGTAGTAAATTTCTCACCGACCTTATTCGTCGGCGAATTCTCTTTAGGCATTTTTTTGTTTGGTATATTTCTTTCGAAGGTTAAGACGTGTCTCACTCCGTATTTTTGGAATAACTCAATTATTATTTGATGAGTTGGTATCTTTACTTTTTTTACTGTTCGATTACCAACTACCCAGCATTGATATGAGTTAGGTTTCATAACTCTTGCTATTTCTTTAAGTGCCTTATCCAAATCAATATAGAATTGCAGAACTTCTTTAGCACGTTTTTCATCTTCTATAGCAATTGATTCTATAGTTCTTTCTAACGTTTCAGAAGCTAAGCTATTTTTTAATTCTTTATCAACTTTTCCACCAAGAAGTAATGCATCAATTTTATTTATGTCTTTGACTAAAGATTCATCTTCCCCGATTTCATTAAAATCTAACCACTGTAAAGATAACCTTGAAAATTGCCCATAGGCAACCGTAGTCCTACTATCACCGTAAGGCGGAGATGTTATAAGTAAATCGAAACTGTTATCATCAATTCCTTCGAGATTCATGGCGTTTAAATCGAATATTTTTACCGCTGGTTGGTTTGTAGGGTTTTGTTCATTATATAATTCATAAAATTGCTGGTTCAATTCAATATTACGATTTAGAAACTTAATGAATACATCGAATACATTAGGATTCCAATCCGCTAATTTTTCTTCATCCATGCGATATAATTTAAATTCCGAATTTCTAGTGTTAGAAACATATCTCACAACTTCACTAAATACAGCCCAAAAGAATAACTTGATATCGTCATGTTGTATTTTTTTGATGTTATTTTTGATAATCTGTAGATAATCAATAACATATGGCTTAAACCAATAATCAATATTTTTAAATTCAGGTTTCTCTAAAACAAGGTCACCATTTTTATAGCTTAACTCATCATTACTTAAAGAAAAAATAAATTGTTCAGCAACTTCCGATAAATAAGTAGGGTTTAATGGAGTAGTCTTAACTTTCCCCAATAATCTAGCCAAAGGATTTAAATCCGTACCAAAAGAATCTAGACCATGTAAAACCCCTTCAACCAAAGTGGTTCCGGAACCCATAAAAGGGTCGAAAACAGATTTTATATTCGGTTGATTACTCAATATCATACGCATTAAATTTCTTGCTACTTGAGGAATCATCATGGCCGGATATGAATGATACCCGTGTGAAAATTCCTTGGTATTTTCATTTCGAAAATCCCAAAAATCCTCATCTTGTTCTAAAATATTTAAAAAGATTTGACGAATAGCTTCATCACGATTTTCTAACATGTTTCCTGTATTCATTACTTTCATAGCTTCACTCTCCATAAAAAGAAAAACTCTCTAGTTTAGAGTACCATAGTAAAGAAAAAAAGTAAAGTTTATTTTAATAAATTGAACTTTACTTTAATTTTATTCGTATATCCATATTTCTTCTATCTTTCTACCTACTGCTTTACTGATTCGGAAAGCTAAGTCTAACCTTGGTATAGATTGATTTTTAGCAATACTACTAATTGTAGGGGTTGAAACATTAACTTTTTCGGCTAGTTGCTTCTGAGTCATTCCGATTTCGTCTAATATTAGTTTTAACTGACACTTCATTTTAAACCACCTATAAACGGTAATTCATATATATGGGATATTTTTTATACACACTATCACTCTAACAGAAATTAGTGTACATAACTACATATTACTACTATCCAACACTATATTGCCATACGAATTATGATATCACAGAATGAAACAAATAAGATGCACCGCATCCCACCTCACAATCCATATCGCGCATGCCGCTACAAACACCGATAAGCAGACAATACACAAAACTTCAACGATTTAATATCCAAGTTGCGTACACGTTCCCCAACGAAAATGCTGTTCTTTTACCGCAAACTTCGACGTTGTTGCTCCTAGATGGAAACTAGCCGACCCGGTCCTGAGTTAAAGTTGATTCGCGTTGTGAGCAAATAATGAAAGTACGGATCGTACCTATATCGAAGATTTTATTAGCCGAACTAGAGGGTTGGCTGAAGTTTCGAGTAGGAATGAAAAAAAGAAACTTTATGTTGCAGCATCTCCATATGTCTTTTAAATTCTTACTAAGGGGCATCCAGCGAATGATCGAAAGCTACAGCCTGCCGAATAAAAAATTAACTCCACATATGTTCCGACATACGTTTTGCAAGTGGATGCTAAAGGCGACGAACAACGATATCGAGAAAGTGCGGCGGCTTGCCGGCCACAGCAATATCGCCACGACGTCCAGATACTTAAAAGACAGCTATAGTGATTTGGCGGATGCCGTGGAGGCGTTGCCGAAGTTCTAAACCGAATGAATCGATTCTGGGAGGGATAAAACATGTCTATAATGGATCAATTAAAAGTGATTGATGGGTATTTTGCCGATAATGCGTTTTATATAAGCAGCATCGCCGGATTTCCGTTAGAAGGTCGATTCAAGGCCTCCGGTTTGCGTTCCTTGGCACAATTAATCGATGAGAACGAACCATTTTCTTTCACGTTAGGATCTAATACCGTGCTTCATGTCCCTGTGGAGCTGAATCGGCAGCTGAAGAAGGAACTGTTCATGATAACGGATTGGTTGGAAGCCGAAAAGGAATAAACAAAACGTAAAACTTTTCGATCCGCGGCGTCCAGCGAATGATTGAAAGCCACAGCCTGCCGAACAAAAAACTGACGCCCCATATGTTCCGACATACGTTTTGCAAGTGGATGCTAAAGGCGACGAACAACGATATCGAGAAAGTGCGGAGACTCGCAGGTCATAGCAATATCGCCACAACGTCCCGATACTTAAAAGACAGCTATAGTGATCTGGCGGATGCGGTGGAGGCGTTGCCAAAGTTTTAATATTGTTGTATGTGGAAAAGGGAGAAAAAACAGCAATATATCAGGGTGACATTGTTGGTTTACTGGTTTGACCCCGGTTAACTCCGACGCCACCGAAAAAGCCGGAGGTCGATTTGTCCTGGCTGGCCGTGTCACCGCACACTCTGGGGGTCGTGTGGATGTCCTGTGTTGACTCTGGGATGTCCTCAGGAGGAGGCAGACGCCGCCACGAAGGATACCCATGGTGTCTCGTTCTCCCCCCATCCGGCGTTTCGTGACGTCAATGACATCACGCCCCTAATCCCGACGCTTACCGTCCGGCTCGTTTTGTGGGAACAAGACGGACAGTTGCGTCAAGGGGCGCTGGCATTATCCGATGATTCGGTGCCGTTGCCGCTCGATCGCGTCTCACTGAACCGAGACACATGTCGTCCGTCAAGGGCATCGATGAAGTCTTGTGTGAGCCGCTGTCCATACCGGAAGATTTGCTACTCGGCGGGGATGACAACCCGATTGACCGGCTGAACGCTGAAGAAGGCTTGGTATCCTTCGCCACACCGTTTGTAGCGCACTTCCACTTCCTCGCCCACACAGCCAAGGGGGCATTTCCGCGACATCCTATGTCTCCGACGCGTCCCTTGATTGAGTCTGCCCTGCATCATCCAATCCTACAAAGCCTCCCTTTCCCCAAAAACGTCTGTATGAGCGCATTAGGTCGGTTTTTAGCGGTGTTCTTCTTTTATCCAGTGATCCGGCTTTCAGCCATCGGACGAATGGATACCACGGGCAACAGACGCCCAGCAGTCGCCACGATAGCGGCCACTCGCTTCGTACCTTGATTGAGTCCACGATTGAGTCCACGAAGGTTGATCTTCTCCATCATTACAATGACGAGCCGCCAACCACCCATCATTAGTCGCCACACGCCTCTCACTGAAGGACAGAAGATGACTCTAACAGACAGGGGTTTCCCATGCCAGAGACAAAGAACGCCTCAGCGCTCCCTTGTTTTGGGAAAATCGTTTATATAAAAAAATGAGGTGTTACTCCTCAAACACCTCATTCATCAACTCTTCAATCTCTTTCCACCGCTTCTCTGTTTCTTTTTTATCCACTCGGAACTTTCCGTTCTCTTGTACAATCACATCGCCGGCGCGGGCGTTTTTGGGTAGCTTGCTTTTCTCAATATCGATCATTTTGCCATCCTCCGCCTCACAAACTGCCCATTTACCCTCGAAGCGATCAATGATATATTTCATTTAACCACCTCTAATAAATTGGTTTTACGTTGAAGGTAAGTGTTGTCCCGTTGGTTGTTGCGATAATCGTTCCTTGTTTGTCGGTACGGAATACCTTGACTTTATAAGATTTCAACCGATTTAAAACTTCCGATGTTGGATGGCCATAGGCATTCTTGCCAACCGAAATTACCGCATATGTTGGTTTTACAGCTTTTAAAAGTGTCGCGCTGGTCGATGTTTTCGCACCGTGATGACCTACTTTCAACACATCAGCGCGCAAATCCTTTTTCGCTTTAACCATATCCGCTTCTGCTCGAGTCTCGGCGTCGCCTGTAAACAGGAATGACTTTTTGCCATAGGTCACTTTTAGGACAGCGCTCCAGTCATTTGTATCGCTAGTGCTGTACGATTTTACAGGGCCAACAAACTTAGCAGTCACACCTTTGATTGGCAGAACAACATCTGCTTTAGCAACTTTGATGGTAAGTTTCTTATTTTTCACAGCGACCAAGAAATCTTTATATGCTTGCGTTGTATTACCGACTTTTGGAGCATACACACTTTTCACAGGGAAAGCCTTGAGAACCTCATCAAGACCGCCAATATGGTCGGCGTCTGGATGAGTCGCGATCATGATTTCGATGTCCTTTACCTTCTGCTTTTTAAGATAGGCGACGACATCACTGCCATCTTTATTTCCTCCATCAATGAGAATGTCCTCTCCATTTGGCGCTTTAATGTAAATACTGTCACCTTGCCCAACATTGATGAAGTGTACATACATGTTTTTTGGGGCTGCGTCTGTTACAATTCCCGGTAGTATTGCTATCATAAATACAATTACAGCTACCATCAGCATCTTGATTTTCCTCATTGAAAACTCCCCCTTTTACTTTTCAAGAAGATTATACCATCAATTGAGCTAAGAGGGAGTATAGAAAACAAACAGGAGGCGAAAAAATGTTCGATATTATCGGAAGACTAAGGTGTCCGGTATGCTCAAAAATTGTCCGCCCTAGCGATAAAGTGTTCTTGGATATAATCAATACAATCATCCACCAGAGATGCTACTATCAAAATTTGTCCCGTAAATTCCTCCCATTCAAAGACAAAGGAACATTTCAACATATGTTGCTGAAGTATCCGTTTTTACTTGATGATCATGATAATGAAAGTGTTTGATTTTTTGTCTGACAAAAAATAAATTAAGCTCGTTTTTTCAAGACACGATGATATGCTGTGTCCTCAGAATCCCCCGACCGGGGACACCCACTGTCCATATTGTCATGGGAGACACGTTTATTATTTCGGTCTGTCGCGATTCATTGTCCATCGTCTCCGGCGGCCGCTAATCCATCGGGACATCTGTCGCGACACCTTTACGCGGTTGCATGTCTTAGTTGTATAGATTTCTAATCGATCGAGGAGCAGAGACACGTCCCTTGTCCTCGTCTTTTATTTGCAATATTTCATCATAGCGTCCTCTGCGTCACTCTGGTGTCCTCACCTTCATTCGCTCCCCTGATTCTAAGCAGAATTTTTATCTTATTGGTGAATTTGCATTGAGAATTATGTTCTAAATAATCATATCATCACCAATCAAAATCTAATCAATAAACCTATCCCCTTTATAATAACTACTAACTGGCATTTTCACCTTGCAGCTATGCGTCCAAAATCAATCTTTAAAATCCCTTTTACCATCCTTTTTGCGACGATCCGCTTGCATTTCACCCTTCATCGAAGTGAAAATCTGAAGTTTAAAACCCTCGGGACTCCCCCCACCAATCTAATGAGGTATTGGAACAAAACCAATTTGGTTTATTCTTTCTTTATGGTCGCGGGAGCAAGCAGGCTGACGCCCATAATATAAGGGCGACGAACCATTTCACGGGAACGTCAGTTCTTGACCAACCTCTTAAGCTGCTGGACACGCCGCACCGATATCTGAAGCATCATGGCCAGATGCTTATTTGTCGCGTCAGGGTGTCGCTCCATTGCCTTCTGCAGTTGCCATGCCTTGTCCTCCGTTCGCTCCCGTTGTTCCTCGAGGTACTCCTCCCTTGTCTTCGCCCCTTGTCCCCGGCGCAACTCCCCTGTCCTCGCCCTGTCGCGTTCCCGTTTCCGCCGGCGCTTCTCATTGGCGTCAATAATGGTCTGCAAGTGTCGCTGTTCCTCCGGCGTGATGTCCAGCCATCGAATGATCGTAGAGTTCTTCAGATTATAGCCGGCGCCGGGATAGCCTTTTTTCCTCGCCTCCTCATTCGCCTTCGCATCATTCTTAGCCATCCACGCTTTCTCGGCGCTTTTTGTCGCCCGGATCACCTCTTTTTCAGACAGCGGCTCCTTAAATCCAGCGTTCAGCTCTATCATCTGTCTCAGCGCCTCATCGGGATCATCAGTGAGGCAACAACTCCAGTATCGATATAAAAAACAAAACAGCTCCCTGTATCCCTTCAGATCATAATTTCTAAGCTCCGCAAGACGAATCAAATCCAGTAGCCTGGCATAGTGCAGCGTCTGGATATTATGTAGCCGGACAAGTTTCCCTTTTCTTCCTTTCTTCCCTGTCTCCGCCCTTGTCAATTCCGGCAAGTACTCATATTGCAAGTCACGGAGGACATACCTGTCGCCGTGCCGGTACTCGACGACGACCTCCCTTTTGCTCTTGGAGTTGACCGACCCGTCGATCCGGAACACCCTGGTCGGATCCAGCGACTTCTTGTCCGCCCCCACATAGCTAAGTTGCTCATAAAAATAGTTCTCCACCGCCTTCCACAGCGGCAAGGCCTTGTACGGGACCGGCTCGATCAACCAAACGCATACGATTCCGCGACCCGAGAAAATGATGAGATTAGGTTCAGGCAAGATATTGTCATAGAATACCTCGATGTCCAGCTTCCCGACCACCCACTCCGGCTCATAGCCAATCGTATGGCAATCCACATCCACGTACAGAGCCCTCAGCTGCCTTATATTCTCGATTCTTCGTTGAGGCTTATAAAAGGTATTCTGGCTAAAATAGACGTCCTCTCCAAGCCATTTAGGCAGTTCTACAGCCAATTCGTTGGGCTGGTAGTGATACTGCCTCCATCCCCCATCCGGCTCCTTCTTCGCCAGCGTGATCCATCCTGAGGCGCCGCGGTGTTGAATCCATACATGCCGCTTTGCGCGATCCAAAGGGGAAATTTCCATATTCTCCAGCTTCAAATTCTCCACAAAACACCCTCCCTACATGGGAAACAACCGCATAGTCGCGCGGGTGCGAGGTACGATCATTATGCAGAAAGACAGCGGCCGTTTCTTCAAAATTTACACACCATTCAAATAGAAAAAGGGAAAATAAGAATGCCATGAGGATCAATCGAGGCCTATTGAATAGGAGAGGACTCTGGCGGTCTTGAATTTCGACACTTTATTTCAAAATCCTCCATTTATTTCAAAAATCGTAAAATCGATTAACAAAAATGCTCTTTTGGCTGCATTTCTTGGAACACCGGCGACCCGTAGTCTTTTGGGCCGGGAAGGGCGGTGTGATAGGCTGGACCGAGCCGGAAGGCGAGGGCTTCGGCGCTTGGGCTTACAGTGGCTGAGCCTTTCCGGCTGCCAGCCGACCATCACACCGCCCCGGGGACCCGGACCAAAAGGAAACGGAAGCGCCGGTGCAGCTACACCTATCTGTCGCTTTTTGTCGAAAATTAACCAATATTTAATGTCAGACAAAAAAATAAAACAATAAACATCATTATTGATCGCGGCGGTGCTTTGAGCAACTCCTTGATTCTGCTTCGCACGGCCGTGGACAGCGGAAGGTTCTGGATCGCAAGCAGCTTCTCCGAGCGGCTGAGCGCCGGGCTTCTCCAGGCTCCAGCCGGATGGCCAAAGGCCAGAAGGCGGCCAGCCGGGAAGACCGGCGCGGAAATGGAATCTTTGTTCGAACCACGAAACTTTTGTTTGTTGGAAGAAAAGATGAAATAAACGTTTATTTATTGTTTTAATTATTTTAATGTATACTCTATTATTTTTATCATCACTTATTCGTTTAATGATTTGTTCCTTCAAGCAGCGGTGCAATGCATTGGCTTCTTCGGTCACGCTTCGCACGGCTGCGGATGAATGGGCCCATAGGCAACTTCTTCGAATGAACCGAGCGCCGGGCTTCTCCAGGCTCCAGCCGGATGGCCAAAGGCCAGAAGGCGGTCAGCCGGGAAGACCGGCGCGGGCTGGACTTAGTCTTTGTATTTCTTTAACCGCTCCTCAAGCTCACGTCGCATCTGTTCGATATCTTCATCAACCTCTTTGCTTTTGGCGCTTTCGGCAGCAAGCTGCTCTTCGTAGCCCCGGAGCCAGTCCGGCACGATCTCGCGGCGGACGAATCTAGCGCCTCCATGGCTGTGAATGGTCACCTCATTTGGATCGATCCCGACCTGAATCCGTTGCACTTTTTCATTCAAGAAATAGGTCAGAAAAGCAATTGGTTCGCGGATGTCATTGCGTTGCATAATGCGCCTTGCCGTTTGAATGAGCTCATCCATCCAGTTTCCGCCGAAAGCTTTTTGAGCCAAGACCGCTATCTTCGTGAATTGCTGTTCTGTTATGTACCGGTCATAAGCCTGCACTACAGCCAAAAACTGCAAATACCGATCATCTGCTTGAGCTTCCTTTTTCTCTTCCAAGGCAACGACAACCGGCTCAACGACTTTCTCTCTGATTTGAAAGCGGATCGCCGCAACTTTGCGTTTTTCCCTTATCTCCTCGTATGTGAACATGATGTCCGTCTTCTCCGCAATCTCCTTCTTGGCGGGATTAAGCACTCGTTTTTTGAAATTGTGGTATTCTGAATACTTGTCCCCTGCTCCAACCATCATCCGCAAATCATCCAGACGAATCACGACCTCGCCCATATACTGCCAACGTTTTAAAAGCTCGTACATACGGATGGAGTAAGAGCTTTTCAGTTCCATCACATTCTTCAGGCGATAGGTCGTAAATTCCCTTTTCAGCTGCAGGAGGTAGGGCTTCAAGCGGGGATCAAAGGCCAAGCTGACATAGCCGGAATGCTCGTCGTATTCCACGTATGAAACCCAACTCAGCTGTTTGAGCTTCTGGCCTTCTCTGATCTCAAGCACCTTGCGCATCAAATTTTTCGTGATCTCCCGAAGCTCCGTGTATTTAGGGCTTCCCCGATATCCCAGCAATTCAGAGAACTCCTGTATCGGCAGCTTATACATTTTAAAATCGGCGTCATCTTTGCGAATCTGGCTGATGATATACAAGATGATCTTCTGTTCGATAGTGGACAGCTTATAGTTCGCCTCAATCAGCGCATTGGACTTCGTCACGGCGCTGTTGTACTGCGGCTGGACAGCCGGAGTCTGCATCCTCTCATCCTCCACCTACTAAATTAGGAAAATAACTCCTTGATCCTATTCTACAAGAAAACACTCACGTTAAAAAGTACATTTTTTCGTACATGTACGCTTTATTTATTAAAGCGTACACAAGAAAACATGTGTACGAGATAAACACCAAAAATGTACGCTGGACACCAAAAATGTACGCCGAAACAACCAAAAATGTACGAGATAAACACCAAAAATGTACGCTGGACACCAAAAATGTACGCCGAAACAACCAAAAATGTACGAGATAAACACCAAAAATGTACTGTCCAAATCGCTGAAACCCTTGATAAATCAAGGATCTTGCCCCCTCCTAAAATATATAAAGATTTAAAAGATATAAATACTAAAAGTATATAAAAGCAGCAAAAAGGGGGCTGCCGCTCAATATACACAAGGGTTTAATATATCTTGCTGTGCTGAAGAGGAAAAACAAACAAGGTCTCCTAGGCCTTGTACGGCCCGTATGAGACGCTTTTTTTGATGGGTTAATGGTTTTCTACCCCCCAAGCTTCAAAACGCCAAAATAAGCCGTTTAACGACGTTTTACGGCAAGTTTTGATTTTTTCTTCCACAGCGCCACTTTGATCGGCCTCTTGATCTTGCTTCGCACGACCGCGGACAACGGAAGGAGCTAGATCGCAAGCGGCTTCTTCGAGCGGCTGAGCGCCGGGCTTCCCTAGGCTCCGGCCGGATGGCCAAAGGGCCAGAAGGCGGCCAGCCGGGAAGACCGGCGCGGAAATGGAATCTTCGTGCGAACCACGAAACTTTTGTTTGTTGGAAGGAAAGATGAAATAAACGTTTATTTATTGTTTTAATTATTTTAATGTATAATTCATTATTTTTAGTATCAATCATTTATTCGATGATTTATTGCTTCAAGCAGCGGTGCAATGCATTGGCTTCTTCGGTCACGCTTCGCACGGCTGCGGATGAATGGGCCCATAGGCAACTTCTTCGAATGAACCGAGCGCCGGGCTTCCCTAGGCTCCGGCCGGATGGCCAAAGGGCCAGAAGGCGGTCAGCCGGGAAGACCGGCGCGGGCTTCGTTCACAGATCAAGCCCTGCAGTGACTTCATCGATTTGCTCCTGCGTAATGCCGATGTAGCGAAGCGTTTCGGCCTGGCTGGAGTGATTGAGGATTTTTTGGATCATGGCCAAGTCCGTTCCTTGTTTGTATGCGAAATAGCCGAACGTTTTGCGCAGGGAGTGGGTGCCGATGCGATCCACAATCCCAACTGCTTTGGCGGCCCGGTTCAGGATGTAGTGGGCATGCTGACGGCTGATCGCCCGGCCTCCTTTTTGGCTCCGAAACAGCGGCTCGTCGCCGCGGGCGTGCGGCCGCTCCTGCGCTAAATACAGCTCGATCAGGCGGCGAGTTTTTCTGTTCAGTGCGACAACCCGAGTCTTTTTTGTCTTCTTTTCCACGATCTCAATGCGTTCGACAACGCCTTTTTGATTCCTCACATCCCCAACTCTCAGAGCCAAAATATCGCTGATCCGCAGCCCCGTATTGATCCCGATCGTAAAAAGAAGCTCGTCTCTCAACGACGAAGCACGCAAAATCTTTTTCATCGCTTCGATTTTTTCCCTATCTTTGATGGGATGGACGGTATGCAAAATATGACACCCCCTTGTCCATGAGGGAGATGAGTAAGATTTTTGGACAAAAAGTGGGAGAGCGGCAAAGCGGCTTCGTGTTGCTTCCTTCAACGTATTTAACGTCAGACAAAAATCTGACATAACGTGCTTTTGTCAGATTTAAAAAAATCCCCTCCACTTCCGGAAGGGGCGAGACAGTCTATTTTTTAGCCACGACAGCGGCCGGCGGCCTTTTTCCCGCCCGCAGCTGTGCAAGCGAAAGGCCAAATGTATATTGAAAATGGGGATAATCTTTAAAGCTCTTCCAATCCCCGCCCCATTCAAGGCCAAGCGACTTTCCGATCTGACCGACGCGAAACCACCGACGGTCGAGGCTCCAGCTGGGGATCAGCGTACCTTTGAAAACATTGCAGACACAAACGTCAAACGCCAATCCAAAATTATGATAACTGTATCCTCCACGGGCGTTCGTAACAATCCGTCCAGGTTTTGTCCGCCCCAGCGCATACAGGCGATTCTGCTCCTCGACGGTTCGAAACCCTTGCGTAATGATGATATAAATGCCTTCCTCATAAGCCTTTCGAATCAACGCTCTAGCTTTATCCGCCACCAACGGATGCAGCCCGGACAGCCTTTTCTCCGCCCGGAAAAGCAGCTCCACCAATTCCACTTCGAATTCCCTCCCATCATCAATTCTGCGGACCTCGGCTCAATGCGATAGTTAGATCTTGAATGGATTTGGTCAACTGATCCAGCTTCGTCTCCATCCGATACAGAAGATAGATAGAAACAAGGATCGGGAAGGAAACTTCACTGATCATCGAAAACAAATCCATTGCTTTTCCCCCTTTCAATGCTCAAAAACGGAAGGCGAGAAACCTTCCGTTCATGACAGATGCGTTATGGCAGCTGGATGTCTTGCGTTTCGCGTTCAATGATGCGGGCGCTCTTCGGGCTCACCAGCTCCCCGTTGCCGGTCATAAAAACATTTGCCGCTACGAGCTGGTTCATCACCGTTTTCACTTGCACCGGATCAACCGGCTCCTTGGGATAGCGGATCAAAATCCGCGCCGGCCCCGCTTGAGCGTTAAACGTCAGTTCCAACGTCTTCATTGTTCATTCCCCCTCTCATCATGCATTGATAATATGGCTGGTCAACGTCGTGCGCACGTACCGCAAGCTGCCGCTCGACAAGCTGGCGATGGCGGCGGCGGCATCGTAAAGCGATTGGACACTTGCGTCGCTCTTCACTCTGAAGGTTTGCGAGCGGATGATGTCCTTTCCGTCGCTGTCCTTTCCGGCGTAGAAGTCCAAAACAAGAGTGCGGCCCGACACCATTTCTGAAGCGGCCATTTTCCTACCTCCTTTCGATTTGCCAACATCATATCAACCGAGAACACCCATAGACAAAGACGATTTCAAAGCGAAAAAAGAAAAAAGCGGCCTCCAATGCCGCCGATCCTTCCGGTTTATTGCGATAAATCATTCATTTCACTACATAACCACCGTTTCACAAACTGCGCTGCCGTTTATCCATTGCCTGCGATGCGGTTCATGAATCTCCCCGTAGCACATCTCAATCCATTTTGCATTTTTGAGTTGGTCAATGCAGAACTTGCGGGAATGAAACACAGGAATCTGATGTCCGGAAAGAAGATGGATCGTGGTGCACTGGGGAGATCTTTGCCGGAACTGCTCAATCTCTCTTGACACAAACCACCCTACACGGCTTTGTCGGCCGACCGGCTCGCGAACGTTAAACGGAATGATGGTAAAGCCATACGACAATACGATGGGAACGAGCTGCTTTTTCCCCACCAACTCCCCATACCGATGGCGGTTGATCGAAATGCTTGTGCCAAAGAAGGTCAGAAGCCGCTTCAAAAACAGACTCGATTGCACGTCAAGCAGCTTAGTTTCCCCGCTCCTGAAAAAAAGTTTGACCGAATCCCCTCTGTTTTCCACGTTGACAGGGATAAACGCCTGGCCGGCATAGGCGAACCGCTTTACCTCTTTCCAGTCCAACTTTTTTCATCCCCTTCTTCCCCTTAACGCTCGGGGTGAAATTTGTCGAAAATATCACATTTTTAAGTACAATATACCCCTATTTGGCAAAAAAATCAAAATGACAAAACCTTATCTTTCAGCTCGAAAACAGCGATTTTTGTTCTGAAAAACGCCGATTCGATTAATTTGTGCTTTGAAAGGCAAAATTGGCACTGGTATCTTAATTTTATGTCAGACGAAAAATGTTGAATTAGTGAAAGTCTGGAGGTATAATAAACACAAATAGTGTCGGACAAAAAATAGAGGTGATGGCGATGATGGAAGGAAGATGCTATGAGCGGCACGATTTTCAGGTTCTCGTCCTTCAGGAATTCGGCAAGCGGCGCCCTCGGTCCCCAGAGGAAACAAAGAGGCTGCAGGAAGAGTACCTCCGGCTTCTTGAAGAAATTCCCCGAATGTGGGAAGAATTCGTAGAGAAACATAAAAACATTTATGAGCGGTTCGGATACCTCGATGTTGTCGTCCATGATGATCTGCGCGTCGAACGCAAAAAGCTCCAACGTGGACGCCCAAAAGAAGAAAAGTCCAAGTCATATCGCATTACCGTGCGCTTGGACGACGAGCTTTACGAACTTCTCCAGAAATACTGTCAGACAAAAAACATGTCGGAGTCGGAGGCGGTGCGGCAACTCATATCGGAATTGAAGTGGAAGCGTTTCTAACGCTCTTATTTTTTGCAATCATTGAAGGAATCTATAAAATAACGTAGAATAAATCATATAAACAAAAGAAGAAACAAACCTTGGAAGAAAGGAAGGTGATATAAGTGCCATCACCATCACCATGGGCATCCAGAAAGGCGGATGCGGAAAGTCCACGACAACAGGAGTCCTCGCCTATTTGTTGAGCAGGGACGGATACAGGGTTTTGGCCGTCGACATGGACTCGCAGGGGAATTTGACAGAGCTCCTTTCGCGAAAGCCATCCAACGAATTCACGGAGAAATCCGTTCTCGAAGCGATGCAGGAGAGGGATCCGGAGCCGTACATAGTCAAGGTCAACGACAGGTTGGATCTGCTTCCGGCCAACAACTTCCTGGCCACGTTCCCCCGTTGGATTTACACAGGGGAGACGTACCTTGGAAAATATATTAGGTATAAGGGAAAGCCGACCTTGATACTGGACGATACGTTGGACAAGATCCGGCATCGTTACGATTTCATTGTTATCGACACGCCGCCTTCGTTGAGCGAGCAGACGACAAACGCCTTGTGCGCAAGCCAGTATGTCATCATGATGTTCGAGTGCTCCAATTGGTGCTACTCGGCGGTCCCGAATTTTATGGAATCCGTTGAGGGAGCGAGGGTGCATGGGCGGCACAATACCAGGCTGCTGGGCATTCTCAGAACCATGAACGACGTCCGCCGCAACGACGCGAAGGCGTTCAATGAAATGATCGAGGAAGATTATCCGAACGAGGTGTTCAAAACGATCATCACCCGCAAGGCGCCGATCGGACGCCTGTCGCTATACGGCTTTGAGGAAAACAATGAGTTGAACCAGGCGTTGGAGCAGTATGAAAACTTCTACAAGGAGATGATGGAACGTGTCCAAAGTAGATGACATCAAAAACATGAAGCGCCAGCAAAAGTCATCACGCCTACGCAAGTGCTGACCGATCCTGTAGGGAAGAAAACAATACAGTTTTAAACGAAGATGACAACCAACCAAGAAAGGAAGGAAAGAAAGTGGAAAGAAAGCGTGTTTCCTTCGATATTCGGACGGACCTGCACAAAGAGTTGAAGATGCAGTCGATTTTGCAGGAGAAGAATATTTATTTGCTTATTGAAGAAGCTTTAGAGAAGTATTTAAATGAGTTAAAAAATAATTAATCATTAAAAGTCCGCGCCGGTCTTCCCGGCTGCCGCCTTCTAGCCTGCGGCTATCCGGCCGGAGCCTGGGGAAGCCCGGCGCTCGTCCATTCAAAGAAGCATCGTGCAAGCGGACTCATCCCGCAACCATGCGAAGCAACTTCAGGCAGCAACTCATCGCATCGCTGCGGGAAGGAAAGAAAAAAACCCAATCAAAAGGAAAAACGCCTGATCGCAAGGTGTTGAGCCGATGACAAAACCCGCTGAAAAAATCAGCGGGTTTCGCGTTAGTCTTATTTTTCGCTTCTCAAACGTAGAAGACATCATTCGTATTGCGACAGCGGATGATGGTTTCAATTCCTCATAGGTAAGATAAAAACATGGACTACTGAATTAATCAATTCCATGTTATCAGCGTTTCAATTCCTCATAGGTAAGATAAAAACGTACGCACAGGGAAACGCATCCGGGAGATTGACATGACGTTTCAATTCCTCATAGGTAAGATAAAAACAAACCCGCCTGTCTTGTCGTCCGAGCCAAAGCGAACAGTTTCAATTCCTCATAGGTAAGATAAAAACCCCCAAAAAGCGTTGATACATCAACACTTTTCAAATAGGTCAAGTCCAGTATACTCCATTTCGAAAATTCCGTCAATAGAGTGAATCGCTGATGGCTGTAGGAAGGAAAGAAAAAAAGAAACTGTCGTCGATCCCCGGAGTTTTTGCCACGATTGGAAGTCGACGACAGAAAGGATGAAGCAGTTGTTTTTCATAAAACATGAAAACCGCGTTAAACTCGAAAAACGGTCCGTACAAACATTTTTCTTTCTTGAATAGAAAACCATTGCCTTATCCATTAAAACGCGTTACAAGCAAATTTGAGCGGTCATTTTTTAGCAGAGTGCCTATTTTTTATTTTTACCGATCCATATATGAGAAATATTAGAATATTTATTGTCTGACAAAATATAAAATACATATTTCGACAAATCGTGACAAAAACAGAGATCGATAGAACAAAGTCCGCGTTCGCCGGCGCTTCCGTTTCCTTTTGGTCCGGGTCCCCGGGCGATGTGATGGTCGGCTGGTGGCCGGAAACGCTATGCTGACTGATGGACAAATCACCGAAGCACGCGCCTTTCCGGCCCGTTCCAGCCTATCACATCGCCCTTCCCGAACCAAAAGACTACGGGTCGCCGGAAGACCATAATTCCAATACCTCATCATCACTTGTATTAGACATAGTCAAGATTATAGGAAGCCCTAAGTTTTCAGTAACATTCTCTGCATCTCAGCAAGCCTTAAAAGTTGTACTTTTTAGGCTTGGTTAGCCGACTTGTCTTCCCCAAGCCGTCCGAAGAGCGCAGACCCTTTACGCGCCTAACAAACAAAATTATAATGGGGTGAGGCAAAGGAAGGAGCGTACTTGGGAAGGAGGTAAAAAAATAAAACGCATTTTAGATCCATTGTATTTTTAATGCAACGGATCTAAAATGCGTTAACACAATTGTCATTATTTTGTTTCAGTTACCCGTAAGATTGCTTCTTTATAATCAGATATGTCAAGTAAATCACTAATATTGTATCTTTTATGACTGACAATCTCCAGAAGTTTTAGTACTTTAAGTTCTTTTCCTTGACTTCTTTGTCAATTCTCTTGCTAAATCCTTATAGTAATCTTCTAATTCACCTTTTTTAAAATCATCACATTATTATCGAATAAATGATCGAGAAAGCGATCAACTTTCATTTTAACTCTTCATCGCCTTTGATGTCGTTATAGTTAGTTTTTTTGCTTATCTTTGGTCTCAAATATTCCCATAAACTAATAAGGTCTTCATTAAATTCCCTTTTGGCACACATATCATCTAAAATATAACATAATTTTTGGCGTCAGCTTGATTAGGATCGAGTATTTTTTTTCTTATTTCTTTTGACTTTTTATAATCACCTTTGTATTTTTGTAAACCAGCTCTAATTTCACTGAGAGCATTATAATTAAATCCATCGATGTATTCAGCAATTTGTTCTAAACCGTTTCAAGGTAATCAAAATCAGCAATAACAAAGTAATCAATTCCTAAATCTCTTAACAAAGCCATATAAATTCCGAATTGGCTCTTTCCGCCAACTTTGACTACAGAAATATTTCTTTTATCTAATATTCCGGTCTGCTCAAAATAAGTCAGCGATTAAAGGTATAATATATTCTTCTCCACCTTCAACTAAAATTACTTTATCAGCAAAGAATAACTCGGAATTTTTACTCCAAAGCAATTGTTTTATCTTTGTATTTCTTGAATAGTTCTTTCGTTATTAGTTAAACTAAATGTTTTGGTTTCAGAAGTACCTTCGGGCTTTCTAACTACAATAATGTTTTCAATCTCAGTATTTCTAATAAATTCTTGACTATTGTCGTAATAATTACTTGATTTTTGTAATTGTCATCTAGAGAAACAAATTCATCTAGTTTGTTAGAAAGCATCCTTCTTGCATGAGGGTGTAAAAATAGTTCAGGTTCTTCAACTGCTAGAAGTGAGTTGCACTTATGAAGTTTGGAACAATAGTAAGAGAACAGTCCAATAATTAACGCACTTTGCAATCCAGAACCTTTTTCTGATAATTGAGATTCAATACCATCGTTATATATATACTTACATTTTTATATATATCATCTTTCTCATTAGGTAACATTCTAAAACTAATATAACTATAAATTTATTAATTCCTTTAATTTACTCTTTATATCATTAGCCGTATCCTCAAATACCTTATCTGTTAGTTTTTTTATCATTTCGCTCTGCTTTTTAATCTCTTCATCCACTTCTTTATTTTTATTGTCCCATAATGATTTCAGTAATTTTCCATACCATGTCCAATTGGTTATCTTTAACTGATTTGAAGGATCTCTGAAAGCAGGTAAAATCGAACTAGTAATGAATGCATCTCTTAATTTTTTTGAAATCGTCGGGAAACATCTGAAATATTTTTCATTTTTTTATCTTTAACCAGCATCCCATGAATAAATTGCATGTCTTCATCATCTGAACCATATCTATTAGCATAAATATAAAAAATAACTTCCTCTTTGTCTCTAATCCAATAACATAAATCCGTTCCTTCAAATTTATCAAAATCTCGTTTCGGATCAAACTCATCATAATCCATCTTTAGTTGATCGTGTATTATTACCTTATCATTTTCAAATTTAGCCCAATATTCTATTCCAAATCTTTCTTGCCGGATAATTTTTATTTCTTGAAAAGTATTACTGTCTGGGACTTTTCCGGATAGCTTAACAGCAATAAACATTTCATTGGCATAATC
>NZ_CP014335.1:375000-470000 GCF_001610955.1 Geobacillus thermoleovorans | reverse complement strand
GAATGAATCAAAAATTCACTGGCCAGCAACAAAAGTTCCAGCCGTTTCGGAAGCGGTTCTTCACTTCCAACGAGTTCTTCATACAGTTTATAAATCCTTCCATCCATTCGCTTGACTTGATTCCATACGGTCACTTCCGGGTAAAGTCCGTGCTCGATCACGGTCAATCGCGCCAAATGATGGAGGGCTTGCACCATATGGTTGTATGAGTCGAGCCAATGCTTGGCGGCAAACAGCGCCTTGCCATCTGTATAATGGCGGATCAGTTTGGCAAACTCGAGTCCCATTTTCAATCGCCGTTCTTTAGGCGGGAATTGCTCAAGGCGCTGGCGCAACTGCTGAACATAGCCGTTTCGGTCAAACACGACCGTTCCGTTGAACACCCAGTCGACCGCCTTTCGATGTGACCCGAGAACAAGCCATTCATTTAACTGCCGTTCACTGACTGCATAAAGCACCGCCTTTTTCTCGTTTAGTGAATACTGTCTGAGAAGCATAGGCTCGCTTTGCGGGTCGACAATGACGAGCAGCACGACATCAAACGTATCCGTTGTTGCTGCATGGCAAGCCGTTTTTTCAATCATTAAAATTCCGTGCGTGTTGCAGCGGTTTGCCCATTCGTGACAGATGGGATGCAGCAATTCTTTCATACCTCGCGTCCGTTGCAGAAAGCCGGCCGCGATATCCGGGCGGACAAATCCCTCAGATATCCCAACATATCGATTGACAGACAACCATACGTTCCTATTTTGAGCCGGCTGTTTTTTCTGCAACGTTTTTTCCTCCCTTCCACCGTCATCAATCATCACATTGCGTTTGTGCAGATGTTCAAACAATGCTGTCAACGCCTGTTTCATTTCAGAAAGACCAGAATGCTTGCATCCATGAAGCTGTCGTTTGTTGCCGTCATTCGTTATTCGACAAAAAAAGAGGAATTCCTTTCTTTAAAACGTCGATTTTGTTGATTTCTTCTTCGCGATGGGACCCCGTTTTATGGTATAGTGGTCTATGTAGGAGGGACTGTGATGAGCATCAAATATTCGAGCAAAATCAACAAAATTCGCACTTTCGCCTTAAGCTTGATTTTTATCGGTGTCATTGTCATGTATCTTGGGCTGTTTTTTCGTACGTCCCCGGTCATCATGACGTTGTTTATGTTGTTTGGGATGTTGTTTCTTGTCGCCAGTGGCATTGTATATTTTTGGATCGGCACACTCTCGACGAGAGCCGTCCAAGTTGTTTGCCCGTCGTGCGGCAAAGTGACAAAAATGCTCGGACGCGTCGATTTATGCATGTTTTGCCGTGAACCGTTGACGTTAGACCGCGAACTGGAAGGAAAAGAGTTTGACGAAAAGTACAACAAAAAAAGAAAAAGCTGATAGCCGCCTTGTGCTATCAGCTTTTTAATGCGAATGCGCCGGCGCCCCGCTTTTTTGACAGTCAGGGCAGACTCCGTACACTTCCATGCGATGATGGTCGACCTTAAAGCCGGTGACGTGAGCGGCAAGCTGCTCGACTTCATCAAGCGCTGGATAGTGGAAATCGACAATTTTGCCGCACTCTTCACAGATGACGTGATAATGATTGGAAGTGACGAAGTCAAACCGGCTTGACGAATCGCCGTACGTCAGCTCTTTGACAAGCCCGATTTCCTTAAAGACGCGCAAGTTATTGTAGACGGTAGCTACACTCATGTTTGGGAATTTCCCTTCCAGCGCTTTGTATATTTCATCAGCCGTCGGATGGGACATCGAGCTGATCAAATACTCCAATATCGCATGACGCTGCGGCGTGATGCGTATGCCAGTCTTTTTCAGCATGTCAAGCGCTTCCTTCAGTTGCTCGTTGTCAGACACCGTCATGCACCTCACTCTCTGTGCAAAGGTGAAAAAAATTATCACTTTATAATATTTATAATTAGTCTACAAAGAATACATGCCATTTGTCAATATAGATGCCATTAATATATGGGCTCAGACGCCGTTTTAACAAAAAAAGGAGGCGGAAATTGTTTCCGCCTCTGATGTCATTCATTTGAGGAGGTTACTATGTATCATACGCAAAACGATGTACATTGTCTGGACGCTTACCTAGATGACGCTAGTCGGGCAACTTCCGCCAGCGCCTCATCGACGTGCCCCTTCACTTTCACTCCGCGCCATTCTTTGGCCAATGTTCCGTCAGGAGCAATGATGAACGTCGAGCGCTCAATGCCCATATATTCTTTGCCGAAATTTTTCTTTTTCTTCCATACCCCGTACAGCTCAGCCACTTTATGCTGCTCATCGGAAAGAAGCAAAAACGGCAACTCGTATTTTTCGATAAACGCTTCATGCCGCTTCAGCGAGTCAGTGCTCACTCCTAAAATGACGGCGTTCAACTCAGCGAACTGCGCATGGCGATCGCGAAAGTCGCATGCTTCGGCTGTGCACCCCGGGGTCATGTCTTTTGGATAAAAGTAAAGCACCACATACCGGCCGCGAAAATCAGACAGCGAAACCATTTTCCCATTGCTTGCCGGCAAGGTGAAATCTGGAGCTGGCTGGCCAATGGCAATCGTCATGTCGTTCCCTCCGTCTTCTTCGTTTTCTTTTAGCGTAGCGAAGACGAGGGGAAATTGCAATTCATATCAGCGATGATCCCAGTCAAACACGGTGCGCGTCACGATGACAGCAGGCATAATGTAGCCGAGCAGCGCTTCGGCAATGGCGATCCACCGCCCGACGCCAATTGGAGTAACGTCTCCGTATCCGACCGACAAAAGCGTCATGCCACTCAAATACAAGCTGTCTTCAAGCAGCGACAAACGATCTTTCGATGCGCTATTTGGGGATGGGGTAAACACGGCATGGCCGTTTACTTGTAAAATCATATAAATCATGGCAAAACCGAGCAACATCGTTAAATACCATTGGACGAGAACCCATAAGCTATCGAGTGACATGCGATGCGTCGCTTGCACGCGCACTGTCCAAAGCGAGGTGATGCTGCCGAGCAGTACGGCGGCAACAATGCCAAGGAAGGCGTAATCCATCACGTTCCCCCCATTTTGGTCCGTCGTTCATATATACGCGGACAACCGGGCGATTATACCGCATGACCCTCCGCACCCTGCTTGAATCGGCAGCACTCCTGTATTCCACCGGATCGCCCGACCCATTTGGCAAGCCAGCGTCCCGTCAGACGAAGCCAATCGTTGCGCTTTACTGCGCAAAATAGCGCGCCAATACACCTTTTAACGTCGCAGCACTACGGTGGAACCATTGTTTCTCCTCCTCGTCAAGTTCAATTTCAATCACTTCGCGGATGCCATTTCGGTTGATCACAGCAGGCACACAATTAATTAAACGAACATTAAACAGAAGTCTAAATTTTTTATTTTTGTCATCACCTCTCTCACTGTTTTTTGATACAATCTATATAAATGTTGGGTCTTCACCATTTTCTGTGATTTCCACTCAACCCCAGAAATATGTTAGCTGGATGAAATCGGTTCATCAGTCAGGATCCTTCTTCCGCATACAGACCACGAAGTTGGTAGAATGGAAACAGTCAAGTGCTTTCCTTGACGGGTTCCATTCTACCAACTATCATACCGATAGCGGAAGAAGAGAGCGCTTAAGCAGCCTGACTACCTGTAGTGTTCCCTGTACACTCCAGAAATACACGCAAACGAAACCGTTCTCGATTTCGATAGCCATATGCCCGGCGTTTGATGTTTTTGATCTTGTGATTCGTCCCCTCGATTCGGGCATTGGTATATGGGCACAAAAAGTAGGAAAGAATCGGCTCCTTCCACCTTTCAAGCGTGTTGGCTGCTTCCTGAAAAGAAGCAAAAGGGCTCTGTTTGGCTAACTGAATCCATTCTTCCAAGCGTTCCTTTGCTTCGTTATATCCATCGGTTCGGTAAAAATCCCGAAACAACTCTTTCAGATAATAAGCAATGGAAAGTACCGGATACTCCTCCAAGATATCGTCCAATCGAAGCCGTTGGTCCTTACGAAGCTTTTCACAGCCTTTTAAGAGAAGATATCGAGCCTTTTTCAATGGAGGAAATTCCTTTCTTGCTTGATCCAAGGCTTGTGTCACTTTTTGAATCACATGGTACTTATCGATGACAATCGAAGCAGATGGAAACAGGGCGCGAACCGCCTTATGATAAGGTTCCCACATGTCAAGAATCACCGTTTGGACCCTTTCTTTCGACAGGACATTTTGGCTCAACAAGTGGAGGGCGGAGTCACATTGGCGATCGGCATGCATTCCCATGACCGATCCGGCTTTGGCATCCATCAATACGGTTTCATACTGATGTCCCTTTTTTACCGCGATTTCATCTAAGCTAAGCACCATCTCTTCTTGAGAAGATGCTTCTATCGCTGTTTGACGCTCTTTTGCTTTTTTCGATGCAATGAAGTAATAGATGCGCTCCAATGTCGTATATGGGATGCGGTGCTTTCGGCTAACCTCTTGAATGGTGGAGCCTTCACAAAGTTCATACAAGTACTCACAAAATCGATTGGTGTAGTGTTGATTGGGTTGAATCGATTCCAAAGAGGCGGAAAACACTTGGGAACAATTCCAGCACCGATAGCGCTTTACCTTTACGAACAAGTACACCGGTTGATGGAAAATCGCCAAATCCCGTACTTTTCTTGTCCGTCTGTCGTGGACAGAGGAAGTGGCAAACCCACAATGAGGGCAGCGTTCCTGTGTCTCTGTTTTCTCTACATGAATCGCATAACCATAGGAAAGAAGTTCTTGTTTAATCACTTTAAATTCTGGCAATCCTAGTGGTATCGAAAGCACTTACGAGACCTCCTTAATGTTGATTTCACCGCTAACATTATTGCCAGGATCTCGTCAGTGCTTTCTCTTTTTTGTCACTAAATCACAAAATTTGGTGATGAACCTAAATGTTAAATTTTATGACTAACACGTCAAAAATAAGACACTTGGAGTGTTTCCAATCGTCTCAATGGAGGGCGGATATGGCACTTACAAATAATCACAATAAAACAGAACGTCATTATCAATTTAACAACTTAACAATAATCTGAATTACATAAATTAATTATAAAAAGGAGGGAGAAGCGGTGAATCGTCTTTCAAAGGAAGAAAAAATGGGGGTATATAAAGCGATTTATAATCGTAGAGATATTAGAACGTTTTTAAAAAATCCCATTCCTACAGAAAAAATTAAAAACATATTGCTGGCAGCTCATCATGCACCTTCCGTTGGTTTTATGCAGCCTTGGAATTTTATTTTAGTAACAGAAGATCACATAAAGAAGCAGTTAGCGGAAATTGTGGACAAGGAGCGGCGTGCATTGGCCATTCATTATGAAGGTACAGAGCGGGAGCTAAAATTTCTTGAATTAAAAATAGCAGGTATTACTGAAGCTCCTTTAACGATCTGTGTAACGTGTGATCCATTTCGGGGCGGCGATCACGTATTAGGAAGAAATTCAATCCCCGAGACAGATATTATGTCCGTTAGCTGTGCAATTCAAAATATGTGGTTAGCGGCATATGCAGAAGGATTAGCAATGGGATGGGTGAGCTTTTATAAAAAAGCGGACGTTAGAAGAATCCTTCAAATTCCATATCATATAGACCCAGTTGCACTAATTTCCATTGGTTATACCGAAAATTATCCGGAAAGACCAATACTCGAAATGAAAAACTGGGAAACACGCAAAGAATTACAAAAATTAGTATTTGACAATACATGGGGAAAAGAAACAGATATGTTATTGAATACAGATGAAACAAACGAGGTTAAATAATTTTAGCATAAAAAACGTCACGATGTAGACATCACGTTCGCCGTATGGACCATCCAAATAAGCGGAAACGGTCAAAATGGCATTTTCATTATGCAAAATGGCGCGCGTCACTCGGGCAAGCCCCATCGCAATCCCGTAGTACGTCGCTCCCTTTTTCTCAATAATTTGGTAGGCAGCGTCGCGCACATTGATAAAAATGCGCTCAAGCTCTTTTTGCGCTTCTTCCCCTTTGGACTCGACCAGCTTGCGGATCGGCACGCCGCCGATATCAGCCTGGCTCCAGACCGGCAGCTCAGTGTCGCCGTGTTCGCCGATCATATAGGCGTGCACGTTCGTCGGGGCGACGGCGAAATAGTCGCCCAACAAAAAGCGAAACCGCGCCGTGTCCAAAATCGTGCCCGATCCGATCACCCGCTCTTGCGGCAGGCCGCTGAATTTCCACGTCGCGTACGTTAAAATGTCGACCGGATTGGTGGCGACAAGAAACACCCCTTGAAATCCAGATGCCATGACCGACTCAACGATCGAGCGGAAAATGGCAATGTTTTTATCCACAAGATCAAGCCGCGTCTCGCCCGGTTTTTGGTTGGCGCCGGCGCAAATGACAACCAAATCGGCATCGCGGCAATCATCGTAATCGCCGTGCCAAATGTCAGCCGGCTTCGGCGCAAATACTTTCCCATGGTTTAAGTCCATCGCATCGCCCTCAGCCTTGTTTTCATTTGCATCGATGAGCACGATCTCATCGGCAATCCCTTGATTCATTAAGGCAAACGCATAACTGGCGCCGACAAACCCGGTGCCGACGACCGCTACCCGATTTCCTCTCCCGTTTTTCATCACTATTCACCCCTTCTTCCTTTTTTGTGAATATATTCACATTTTATTTTACGCCACAACATGCTAACGATACAGACAAGATTGTGTCGATTGCTTGACCATTGTTTGTCATTTTGATGGCAAATGAACAAAAACGGGCGGGGCGCCTAGCTCCCCGTCCCGCGATATCGTCTCACCCCGGCGTTCCAAAGCATGACCGAAACGGTGAAGCAAACCATGCCGACCACTGGGGTGAAAAAGGCATAACTGTACCATTCCTTTTTATCAAGAAAATAAGCAGCTGGATAAACGCCGACAAAGGCAAACGGCAGCACCCACGTTAAAATATAGCGGATGACGCGATGATAAATATCGATCGGGTAGCGGCCATAGCTGCTGATGTTGTACATCATCGGCATGATGGATGTGCGGGCGTCGGCAAAAAAACTGATCGTCGCCAGTGAAATGAAAATGCCGGCATAAATCAATGCACCGCCAATGACAAACAAAATAAACACGAAGACATCATACCAATGAAATGAAAGAGACAAGCGGCTGCCGGCATACAGCATAATGATCAGCCCGGGCACAGCGCCAAGCAACGATTCGAGCTCCATCCGCTCCAAAACAATTTGAAACAGGCTGTTTAGCGGGCGCGTCAACACGCGATCCATTTCCCCCTGCACAATATATCGTTCATTAAAATCCCAAAGGTTAAAAAAGGCGCCAAATACGGCATATGGAACAAGAAAAAAACCGTAAATAAACAAAATCTCATCGCGCGACCAGCCGTGAAGCAGCGTCGTATGGCCGAACACAACCAGCAAAAATACCAAGTTGACCGCCTGAGCCATAAAGTCAGACAGCCACTCCACGAACAAATCGGCTCGATATTGCAGCTTTGTCTTCATATATTGCGCCATGTATTGAAAAAAAACCGATACGTAAAACAACGTTTACCCCCCTTGCACAACAAGACGCTTTTTCGCCGCTCTCCATAACCATCCAATCGGAAAAAGCAATACGATGCACCACGTTGCCTGCAGAAGCAGGCCATCACGGACAGCAGCACCTTTAAAACTTTCTGTCATGATCATGCTTGGGATGTAGCTGATGGCTTGAAACGGGAAATACATCATCGCCCGTTGCGCCCAATCAGGATAAAAGGAAAGCGGCAAAATGAGCCCAGAAAACAAGTCGATGATAAACCGCTTCGCCCTAAGCAACCCTTCATTTCGGAACGTAAAGAACGTCACAACCCCCGCAAGCAAGTTCAGCTCCGAAAAAATGATAAAGCTAAATAGAAGCGACAAGCCGAAAGACAGCCACGTTTTGGCGTGTCCCGGAAACTGAAGCGGCAAAAAAAGCGATACGAAAAAAAGCCCAGGCAGCGATAAAAAGAAAAGGCGAAACAACCCTTCGCCAAGCCCTTGCACAGCTTTCATCCCTAAATAGCTGTACGGGCGGATGAGTTCGACCGCCACTTTTCCATCGCGGATTTCCATGGCGATTTCACGGTCAAGATTATTAAAATAAAACGCCCGCGCCAGCCACGAAATGGCGACATACGTCGTCATTTGCCCAAGCGACATCCCTTGCATCGATGATTTGCCGCCATAAATAGCCGACCAAAGGAAGTAATACGCTGCGATGTTAATGGCGTAAATCAAAATGCCAGTGTAATAGTTTGTCCGGTAGGCGAGCATCATTAAAAAGCGGATGCGGACCATTTCGACATACTTACCCATGAACCGCACCTTCCTCATAAATATTGCGGATGATCTCCTCCGTCGGCACTTCGTGAATATGGATGTCATTTAACGCACAACGGGCAGCGACGCGACTGACAACTTCCGGCACGCCTCCTGATGGAACGTGCGAGACCCAAACGTTTGGCTGTTCACCTTTTTTCCAAACAACATCCAACCCTTCAGTCAACTGCTGCAAAAAAGCGGCCGTCACCGCTTCGGCAAACGTAAAGGCGACCCGTTTTCCTTGGCCCCATCTTTCTTTCAGGCGCTCAAGCGACCCGTCGTAAATGATTTTCCCTTCATCGAGCATAATGACCCGCTCGCAAAGCGCTTCAATGTCTGACATATCGTGCGTCGTCAGCAGGATCGTCGTGCCATACCGTTCATTCAATTGCTTTAAAAACTGGCGGATGTTGAGTTTGACAAGCACATCAAGGCCGATCGTCGGTTCATCCAAAAACAACAGCGGCGGGTTGTGAATGAGCGCGGCGGCAAGCTCACAGCGCATCCGCTGGCCAAGCGACAGCTTGCGCACCGGCTTATCAAGCAGCGGGCCGATCTCAAGCATGTCAATCACCTCGGCCATATGGCGGCGATATTGCTCGTCCGAGACGCGGTACACTTTTTTCAACAGCCGGAACGACTCTTGAACAGCGATGTCCCACCATAATTGCGAACGCTGGCCGAACACGACGCCGATCGTGCGCACGAATTTTTCGCGCTCTTTATGGGGATTCATCCCGTTGACGACAATGCGCCCAGACGTTGGCGTTAAAATGCCGGTCAACATTTTGATCGTCGTGGATTTGCCGGCGCCGTTTTCGCCGATATAGCCGACGATTTCCCCTTGCTTAACAGCAAACGAAATGTCATCAACCGCTCGAACGAGCGTATAACGGCGCGTCCATAAATCGCGAAACGCTCCGACAAGGCCGGAGCGGCTTTTGTGCACTTTAAATTCTTTGCGCAAATGTTCTACTTCAATCGCGTTCATCGTTCTCCTCCTGACCTCTCCTTGGCGTCAAAGGAAAAAGGCGGCTTGCGCCCTTCTCCTATGTTGCATTATACATGAATCGCCGCCATTTTCATCTTTTTTGTTTTCCAGTCTGTTGACGCCATTGCGCCAGCCGCCGCCCTGCGTTCATCTTCCATCAACGCCCACTCGCCGATCGACCGTCGTCAATTGACGGAAACAAACGATTTCTTGCCGGATTTTTTCAGCCGGCACTCCCTTACACCTACTACAGCATTGAAGTTTGATTCTCATCGGTTTACTATAGAAAGAGGCAGTCAACGGAAACAGGAGGATCAAGCCATGCAGTGGACCAAATCAGAACAATTATATGAAGAAGCGCTCCAGCACATTGTTGGTGGAGTGAACAGCCCGTCCCGCTCATACAAAGCGGTCGGCGGCGGTGCGCCAGTCGTGATGGAGCGGGCGCAAGGAGCCTACTTTTGGGATGTGGATGGAAACAAGTACATCGACTACTTGGCCGCCTACGGACCGATCATCGCCGGGCACGCCCATCCACACATCGCGGAAGCCATCCGCTGCGCCGCCGAGACCGGTGTGTTGTACGGCACGCCAACGCCGCATGAGATCACGTTTGCCAAAATGTTAAAAGAGGCGATCCCGTCGCTCGAGAAAGTGCGGTTTGTCAACTCGGGAACGGAGGCGGTGATGACCACGATCCGCGTCGCCCGCGCCTACACCGGACGAAGCAAAATCGTCAAATTCGAAGGCTGCTACCATGGCCATTCGGACCTTGTGCTCGTCGCCGCCGGCTCGGGCCCATCGACGTTGGGGACGCCGGACTCAGCCGGCGTGCCGCCGAGCATCGCCCAAGAAGTCATTACCGTGCCATACAACGATGTCGAATCGTTCCGCGAAGCGATGAACGTTTGGGGCGAGCAAGTCGCAGCGGTCCTCGTCGAGCCGATCGTCGGCAACTTCGGCATCGTCCTGCCAAAACCGGGCTTTTTAGAAGCGATCAATGAGATTGCTCACAAGGAAGGGGCGCTCGTCATTTACGACGAAGTGATCACCGCCTTCCGCTTTATGTACGGCGGAGCGCAAAACTTGCTCGGTGTGGAGCCCGACTTGACGGCGATGGGGAAAATCATCGGCGGGGGCTTGCCGATCGGGGCATATGGCGGACGCCAAGACATTATGGAACAAGTCGCTCCGCTCGGACCAGCGTACCAGGCCGGGACGATGGCCGGCAACCCGGCGTCGATGCTTGCGGGCATCGCTTGCCTTGAAGTGTTGAAACAAGAGGGAGTCTATGAGCATCTCGACCAATTGGGAGCCATGCTGGAAGAGGGCATCCTTGCCCATGCTCGCCAATGCGGCCTGCCGGTGACTGTCAACCGCTTAAAAGGCGCGCTCACCGTCTTCTTCACTGACGAAAAAGTGGAAAACTACAAGCAAGCCCAACAAAGCGACGGCGAGATGTTCGCCAAGTTTTTCAAACTGATGTTAAAACAAGGAATCAATCTCGCGCCATCGAAATACGAAGCATGGTTTATCACCCTCGCCCATACGGAAGACGATATCGCCTATACGATCGACGCGGTCGGCAAGGCGTTCCGGCAGCTATAATCGCTTACGCCTCCGTCACCCTCATCCAACATCGCCCGCGTCAGACGGGCGATGTTTTGTTTTCACTGCATTTGTTGACAATTTTGTGAACAAAGCAGGAGAACGAGAAATGGTCATTGATTTCCACCTGCCTGCATGGTATGATAAACACCAAATTCTGAAAATTAAGACTCGCATTTTTCATCCAGCAATCCAGTCGAGGAGGTGACCGGCGCCGAGGGGAGAACGTCCTCCCGACCGCGCCTAAGTATACATGGAGCAACGTACATATCGTTTGGCAAACGAAGCGAACCAGCGCGGCGCCCTGTTGTTGGCGGCAGTGGAAAAGCGGAACATCCCGACCAACGAACATGTCCAAGCTGTCCTTCAGGCGCTTGCCCAATGGAGCGCAAAAGGAAACGCTGCGATTCAGCTGGACATCCCGCGCAAACTATGGATGGAAAAACTCGCGAATACTGGGCAAAATCCGGAAATTGCAACAAACAGCTATTTCACCGTCGGTCATATACACGTTGCGCCTTCCGCTGACGCTGAGCGGGTTCGGGCGCACCTTCGTCAATTGTGCAAACAGTTTGGCTTCATTCTTCTGTTCGAAACCATCCGGCCATCCGCAGATGAAAGCGCCTTGTTTTGGCAAATCGCCATGCTGCCAGGCGATGTATTTTCGTTATCAGACCGCTTGTTTCGGCTGACGACCGCTATGGAACGCGAGCCGCACGTCCGCGTTGCTTCGCTCGGCCACACTCATGTTGTCTATCAAGCAGATACGCTGGCTGATTTGTTGCGCGAACCGGATGTATCCCATCCGTTTCTCGCCTCAGCCGCCGCGTTCGCCTATGTCGGGCAAGCAGACGCCTCCCTTTGCCATCACCGGCTCGGTTCAGCCGGCATGCTTGTCCATTGCGGGGAAATGTCTGTTGGTGCTGTGGAGGCGCTCATTTACGACCACGGTTACAGCCTGCTCGAGGCAGCCGGAGTTGCTTTTTGGCCCGACGCGGCCAAACAACACAGCTTTCAGCCGCTCGGACAAATGCCGGCATGTTTTGTCGCCAGCTTCGAACAAGAAGCTGTATGGGTCGCCGGAACAGCCGGAGCGCTTTGGAAAACGGACGATTCCTCTCGTGTGTTCATCGCCTCTCATCCGCAGGGCGGCCATGCCGAACCGCTCGCTCCCGGCCAGCCGCTGGCGCTCATCCATTCCACAGCGGGGCGAAACCAATGGCTGAATGGCGACCATTTCCGCCAAGAGATGGCAATCCGCCTCTCCAACCGACGCGACGCACATGCTCCGATCTCCTTTTGATCCTTCACGCCCTGTCGATTTCGGCGGGGCGTTATATTTTTTCCTTGCGCACATAGGATGAAACTGTGTATAGTACTGAATGGTCCACCAAAACAAAAAGGAGAGTTTTGATATAGATGAAACTCGGTGCCCGCATTTTCAAAACGGGGATCGCAGTGGCGCTCGCCTTGTTCTTAGCAGCGCTCTTTCAGTTTCCATCGCCGTCATTCGCCGGCATTTCCGCTGTGTTCGCCATGCAGCCGACCATTTACCGCTCCTATTTATCGCTGATCGAGCAAGTGCAAGCGAATGTGATCGGCGCCTTGTTCGCCATTGCCGCTGTCCTTATCCTTGGACGCGATCCGTTGATCGTCGGTTTGACGCTGATGCTCGTCATCGCCCTTTGCCTAAAAATGCGCCTTGAATCATCGACGATTTCCGTAGCGCTTGTCACAGTCATTGCCATTATGGAATATACAGACCGCCAGTTCATTGAATTTGCGGCCATTCGCTTTTTCACGATGATGCTCGGTATTTTCGCTGCCTTTGTCGTCAACTTGATTTTCTTGCCGCCAAAATACGAAAAAAAGGTATATGAAAAAATCAGCGAAGAAACAGAGGCCATTTTAAAATGGATCCGCCTGCATAAACAGCAGGCAGCCAACCATCACCGTTTGAAGGAAGAAATTGAAACACGACACGAAGAAATGACCAAACTCGAGCATCTATATTTTATGTACAAAGAAGAACGCACGTATTTTCGACGCCAACGCTTTCAAAAATCTCGCAAACTCGTGTTGTACCGGCAAATGATAGCAGCGGCCGATCGGGCTTTATCTGTCTTAAAATGGCTGCACCGGCTCGAAAACGAGTTCAGCCGCTTGCCCGCCGAGCTTCGTCAAGCCATCTGCCTGCATCTTGGCTGCTTGCTTGACTACCATGAGCAACTGTTGCTGAAATTTATCCATAAGGCAAAGCCGCTCCCTCACAGCAGACGGGCCGAGGAAATTCATCATCAGCGCCAGCAGCTCACTTCCGCCTTTTATGCGGACGGCCAACCGCCGGGCGATTATCGGTTGTTTTCTTTAATCGGAGCGATCATGGATTATGGGGATCGCCTTGAACATTTAGATAAACTGATTGACAGTTACCATCACTACCATTACGATGACACGCTGGAAAAAGAGCTGGAAAAGTCAGCAGGCGGCCGCTCGTAGCGGACCGCCTGTCTCAATTTTTCATCCGTGGGTCAAGCGCATCGCGCAACCCGTCGCCCATTAAGTTAAAGCCAAGCACCGTCAGCATGATCGCCAATCCAGGGAAAATCATCGTCCACGGCGCCTGAGTCAAGAAATCTTTGGCGTCCGATAGCATTTTCCCCCACTCCGGATTGGGCGGCTGCGCCCCCAAGCCTAAAAAGCCAAGTGCGGCCGCTTCGATAATGGCGGTGGCGATCGCCAGTGTCCCTTGAACGATGATCGGCGCGAGGCTGTTGGGCAAAATATGATGGATTAAAATGCGCCAGTCGCTCATGCCGATCGCTTTCGCTGCCATAATGTATTCTTCTTGCTTAATGCTTAGCACGCGAGAACGGATGAGCCGCCCAAAGTTCGGTACATTAATGACAGCGATGGCGATGAGGGCGTTTTGCAAAGACGGCCCGAGCACAGCGACGATGCCGATCGCCAATAAAATGCTCGGAAACGCCAGCATAATGTCAAACAAACGCGAAATCACCCCATCAATCCAGCGCCCATAGTAGCCGGCGATAATGCCAAGCAGCGAACCAACCATGACCGAGCCGAGCACGGAAAAAAATCCGACCCACAGGGAAATGCGGGCTCCATATATCACGCGGGAAAAAATGTCGCGGCCAAAATCATCGGTGCCGAACCAATGCTCGCTAGAAGGCGGCTGCAACCGCTCGGCCAACTGTTGGTCTTTATAATCATACGGTGCCAGCCACGGCGCCAAGATGGCGACAAGGATAAAAAACAAAACGATCCCAGCGCCGACCAAGGCGATTTTATTTTTTCGAAACCGCCGCCATGCTTCTTTCCATAAAGAAACCGATTCCGTCTCCCTAATCGCCGCCGGCGGTGTTGCCGGCGTGCGCGCTAGTTCAGCCATAGGCGCCCTCCCTCCTTAATTGTACTTAATGCGCGGATCAATGATCGCATAAAGTAAATCAACGATCAAATTAATAAAAATAAAAATGGTGGCAATGATCAAAATGCCCGATTGGATCACCGGATAATCCCGATACCCGATTGCATCATAAATATAGCGTCCGATGCCGGGCCAGCTGAAAATCGTTTCCGTCAAAATCGCACCGCCAAGCAGCAGTCCTGTTTGCAGCCCAATGACCGTCAACACGGGAATAATGGCGTTTTTCAACGAATGTTTGTACACGACCCAAAACATGCTTAATCCTTTCGCACGAGCGGTGCGAATGTAGTCGGATTTCATCACTTCCAACATGCTCGAACGCGTCATGCGAGCAATAATCGCCATCGGGATCGTCGCTAGAGCCATACTCGGCAAGACAAGATGTTGAATAACTTGCCAAAATTGATCGGTATTCCCAGAGAGAAGTGTATCGATCAGATAAAGATGAGTGATCGGCTCAACAGGGTTGCGTACGTCCTCGCGACCGGACGTCGGCAGCCAATCAAGTTCAATCGAAAACAGCCACTGCTCCATTAAGCCAAGCCAAAAGATCGGCATGGAAACACCAATCAATGCCAACACCATCGCAATATAATCAAACCATGAATTTTGAAACCAAGCGCTAATAATGCCGGCGTTCACGCCAATGATCACCGCAATCAGCATCGCCGCCAGCGACAGTTCGATCGTCGCCGCTAAATACGGCCAAATTTCTTCGGCGATAGGGGCGCCGGTGCGGATCGACTCGCCTAAGTCACCGTGCAGCAAGCCGCCGATGTATTTGACATACTGCACATACCATGGCTCATCTAACCCAAGCTTATGGGTCAAAGCCGCTACAGCCTCTTTCGTCGCTTTTTGCCCTAAAATGACTTGCGCCGGGTTGCCTGGAATGGCTCGGATCATAAAAAAGACGACAAGCGACATGCCAAACAACACCGGGATCACCATCAGCACCCTTCTCACAGCATACGACAGCACCTGACTCTCCCTCCCTTAACATGCGGCAAACAAAGAGGGGAAGATGCGCTCCTTCCCCTCTCTCAGTCGATTATTTAAACTCGACTTTCGTAAACTTATCCGAACCGGTCGGGTGCGGGTTAAAGCCTTGGATATTCGCCTTGCCGGCCAACAGCGGAGTTGAATGGACGAGCGGAATCCATGGCGCTTCTTCTTTAATGATCTCTTGCGCTTTTTTATACAGCTCGTTCCGTTTGTTTTCATCGCTCACCGTTTGCGCTTCGACCAAAATTTTATGCAGCTCATCATTCGAGAAATAGGTGTAGTTGTTGCTGCCAATGCTGTCTTTGTCAAGGAGCGCATACAAGAAGTTATCCGCGTCGCCGTTGTCGCCCGTCCAGCCGAGCAGGAAGGCGTCCGCTTCCCCTTTGGCGAGCTTGTCTAAATAGGTCGCCCATTCATACGTCACGATTTTCGCTTTCACGCCGATTTTGGCAAAATTCGCTTGAATGGCCTCAGCGATTTTTTGCCCGTCCGGCATATACGGACGCGGTACCGGCATCGCCCACAGTTCGATTTCAAAGCCATTCGGATAACCCGCTTTCGCAAGCAGCTCTTTCGCTTTATTCAAATCAAACGGATAGTCTTGAATCGCATCGTTGTATCCCGGGATGCTGGGAGGCATCGGGTTTTTCGCCGGTTCCGCCTGGCCGGCGTAAAACGCATCGATGATCGCTTTCTTGTCAACCGCGTAGTTCAACGCTTGGCGAACCAACTTGTTTTTCAGCGGCCCTCTCGTCGCCGTCAGTCCGACATAGGCGACGTTCATCGACGGGCGCTTGAAAATTTGAAACTCTTTGTTTCCTTCCACTTGTTTTAAGTCCGTCGGATTCAAGTCTTCCATGATGTCGATTTCGCCTTTTAAGAGCGCATTGAGACGCGCCGAGTTGTCCGGAATGGACACGAAGATGAGCTGGTTCAGCTTTGGATAGCCTTTTTCCCAATAGTCTTTATTTTTTTCAAGTACGATCCGTTCGTTGCGCTTCCATTCTTTAAAGACGAACGGGCCGGTCCCGACTGGGTGTTCGCCAAACTTGTCGCCGTATTTTTTCACGGCTTCTGGGCTGGCGATGGCAAACGGCGTCATGGCGAGATTTTTCAAAAATGGAGCTTGCGGCCGTTTCAGCACAAATTGCACCGTGTACTTGTCGAGCGCCTTTACTTCTTTAATCACATGGCTGTCATCCTGCTTGTAACCGCCAAACATCGATCCGTAATACGGAAACTTGTCTGCATTGCCGTTCGCCCAACGCTCGAAGTTAAAGACCACTGCATCGGCGTTAAACTCTGTCCCGTCATGAAACTTGACACCTTGGCGCAATTTAAACGTATAGGTCAGTCCATCCTTCGAAATCGTCCATTCCGTCGCCAACGCCGGCTTGACGGACGTATCGTTGTCGTTGTAATCAAGGAGCGTATCAAAAATGTTTTTCGTTACTTTCAGCGACTCCCCATCCGTCACAGTCGCCGGGTCGAGCGACACCGAATCACCGCCGCGCCCGTACACCAGCGTATCCTGGGTCGACGGTTTGTCACTGCCACCCCCTGCGGTTTGCTTCGACTTGCCGCAGCCAGCTAAAACAAGCATGACTGCCAGCATCATGGCAAGCCACGTAAACCATGTTTTTTTCCTCATCGTGTTTCCCCCTTGTGTTTCATTTGTTTATCATCACGTTGCTCACCTGTTGGCTCGTATAAATGGCAAGCAACGTAATGTCCATTGGCCACTTCTCGCAATTCCGGGCGCCGCTGGCGGCAAATATCCATACAGGATGCGCAACGCGTATGGAACGCACACCCTTGCGGCGGATTCGCCGGGCTTGGCAAATCGCCGGAGAGCAACTGTCGTTCTGTTTTATGATCAGGATCTGGAATCGGCACAGCGGACAAAAGCGCCTGCGTATACGGATGCTTCGGCGATTCGTATAATGACTCGCTGGCCGCCAGCTCAACTATACGACCCAAATACATGACGCCAACCCGGTCGCTGATATGGCGAACGACCCCTAAATCATGGGCAATGAAAATATATGTAAGCCCAAACTGCTTTTGCAAATCTTCAAGCAAATTGAGAACTTGCGCTTGAATCGATACATCAAGCGCCGAAACCGGTTCATCGGCGATGATCAGCTTCGGATGAGTCATCAGCGCCCGCGCGATGCCGATGCGCTGACGCTGGCCGCCGCTGAACTGGTGGGGATAGCGTTTGGCATGATACGAACCGAGCCCGACCACCTCGAGCATCTCCCGCACTCGCCGCTTCCGTTCCTCTTTTGATCCAATGCCGTGGACGATAAGCGGCTCTTCCAAAATTTTTTCGACTGTATGGCGCGGGTTCAGCGAAGCGAACGGGTCTTGGAAAATCATCTGCATATCGCGCCGCAACCGACGCAGCTCCGCTTTTGATAAAGCGGTTACATTCTTCCCTTCAAATAGAATCGAACCGTCTGTCGGCTCAATGAGCCGCAGCAGCATTCGGCCCGTAGTCGACTTGCCGCAGCCCGACTCGCCGACAATGCCAAGCGTCTCACCGCGGTACACGGTGAATGTCACATCATCGACCGCTTTGACCGTCCCAATTTGTTTGCCAAAAACGCCCCCGGTAATGGGAAAGTATTTTTTAAGCCCTTTCGCTTCGAGCAGCGGCTCGCTCATCAACCAGCCCCTCCTTCTCTAACGCCAAAAAACAGCGGGCGCGATGGCCTTGTTCACTCGTTTCGTACAATAGCGGATCTTCGTGGCGGCAGCGGTCAACGACCCATTCGCACCGAGCGGCAAACCGACAGCCGCAGCGGACCGTTCCGGGTTTTGGCACTTGGCCGGGAATGGAATACAGCCGCTCCTTTTTGCCGCGGATATCCGGGATCGAGCGAATCAGGCCGGCGGTGTACGGATGCTTCGGATTGCGGAAAATGTCCCGAACGCTTCCTTCTTCCACGATTTGGCCAGCGTACATGACAATGACGCGATCGCATAGTTCAGCGACAACTCCTAAATCATGGGTGATCATCATCACTGCCGTGCCGAACGTCTGGTTCAATTCTTTCATCAGCGCTAAAATTTGCGCCTGAATGGTCACATCAAGCGCCGTCGTCGGCTCGTCCGCGATCAAGAGCGCCGGACGGCACACCATCGCCATCGCAATCATCACGCGCTGGCGCATGCCGCCAGACAACTGATGCGGATATTCGTCCAACATTTGCTCAGCGCGCGGCAGCCCAACGAGTTTCAACATCTCCGCTGCCCGCGCTCGCGCTTCTTTTTTTCCTATTTTCGTATGTATGCGAATCGCCTCAACCAACTGGTTGCCAATCGTAAACAGCGGATTTAAGGAAGTCATCGGCTCTTGAAAAATCATCGCGATCTCGTTGCCGCGAATTTGCTTCATCCGCCGCTCCGAGGCTTCGATCAAGTTCTCGCCTTTAAACCAAATCTCACCGCCAACCACCTTGCCGATTCCTTTTGGCAACAACCCCATAATAGACAATGACGTCACACTTTTCCCACACCCGGACTCCCCGACAATGCCAAGCACTTCGCCTTCACGAATGGAAAAATCTACACCATCGACCGCCGGGATCTCCCCATCATCCGTAAAGAAAGATGTCCGAAGTCCATGCACTTCCAATAAAACCTTCTCCCCCATCACGCTCCCCTTCTCTCATTCGATTTTGATGAAACTTTTGCTCTCTGAATAAAATTATGCCATGTATTGTTTTCTAACACAATATAATATTATAAAAAATTAAAATTATCGAAAAAGCGAAAACAATAAAACAACGAGGGGATGAAACAATCCCTCGTTGACCTTATTTGTTGTAAAGATGCACGCACCTTGAACGACCATTTTCACGCCGGATAGATTGCAAAAATAGCGCATGGAGATTTTTTATCATAATTTCTAACGTCTCATTCCATTTTTGCCTCCAAATCAACTGATCACTCCTGCTTGACCGTCGCCATTCCTCATGCATGCGGGAAAAAGCAGAAAAACTGCCGACTTGCGAACAGGATTTTTCATGTCGCTATTTCTCATCTCTAATCGAGACCCCTGCTTTTAAGCATAAGCGTTAGCAAGGCAGCCCAACCGTGGGACGCACGAGGATGGCTTGACTGACAGCCTGCCGTAGGACAATCCCCCGCCTCACCATCAGCTCTTCATGCGTGCCGCTTTCGACAAAAAAGCAGAAAAAACCTGCCAGCGATGCCGAACAGGCTTTTTTCATGCCGCTATTTACGTTTGGTACGCCTGAAACACTCCATACCATTTGTCGATGAACTCGGGCGCAAACGGCCCTTTCCGCTCCTTAATCCAGCCGATCAGTTTTTGAACGTTGTTTTTTAAAATGCGGTCGATCACATCGGGATAGTGCATTTCGCGGCGATGCCGCTCATACTCATCTTCATCCAGCAGCATGTACGTCATATCGGGAAACACTTTCATATCCAAATCATAATCGATGTACTTCAGCGCTTCTTCATCCCAAACGAACGGCGAGCTTAAATTGCAATAGTAGTACACCCCGTCCTCACGAATCATGGCGATAATGTTAAACCAATGCTTAGCATGAAAAAAACAAATCGCCGGTTCGCGCGTCACCCACGTCCGGCCGTCCGCTTCCATGACGAGTGTTTTGTTATTGCCGCCGATCACATACGATGGCGTCCCTTTTAATACGACCGTTTCCTGCCAAATCCGGTGAATCGTCCCATTATGTTTGTAGCTATGGATTTGAATGATTTTCCCTTCCCGAGGGTAAACTGGCATCATTCTTCCCTACTTTCCGATGGGAGCTTCTTCGTTATATTATACCCTGTTCCTTTTGCAAAAGGAAAGAAAAGCAGGCCGCCTTACTGAGGAAAAGGCAACTGGCGCGTTGGCTCAAGGACGCAGCCTGTCCGTCAGACACCGGGTGCCATCTGCCCTAAAAATGCGCGGCGGATGGCTTCCACCTCCCGTTTCATTTGCCGCACTTCCTCGCGCAAGGCGGCGGTCGGCGCTTCACGTTCAAGTTCATCCAACTGGCGGGTGATCTCCTCGCAACGCTCCATCTCCTGTTGCAAAAACAGCGCCTCGTCGCCTACATTCGTCCATGCGTGCTCCATCGCCATTCCGTTCTCCCTTCCCCTTTGCCGTGTGATTTCCTTTCATCATTTCGCGCCCGCACCCACAAATCCCTTTCACTAATCTTGTAAAGAGATGACAGCTTTTGTCGACAAAAAAAGCAGAGGCGCGCCGCCCCTGCTTTTTCCTTCCATCTTCGGCCTATCGCCTGCGCTCTTGTAGCAACATACGCCGTCGTCACAACCGCCAGGCGTCAGCCATGGATGATCGTTGGTTATTGATTGACATTTTGCGCTTTGCGGGCTTCCGCTTGCGCATTTTGTTGTTTTACGTGTTGCACATTCGTCTCAGCCGCAAATTCCGTCGCAAATTGGCCAGCTTGAGCGGCTTGAGCCGATTGGGCATTTTGTTGTCTTACTTCTTGAATGTTTGTGCCAGCTGCTGTTTTGTTCGGTTGTTTGGCCATTGTTCTCACCTCCACGTGCTTTACTATGCCCCGGGGGTGATCGTTCTATCCGCTGACGTTACAAAAGTAAAGATCTTCCACCATCGACAATGATCGTCTGCCCGCGAATCATCTCGGCTGCATCCGAGAGCAAAAACAAAACCGCGTTGACGATATCATCGGGTTTGACCGGGCGGCCAGCCGGCGTGTTCGCAGCCGCGTCGGCGAGCAGCTCTTCACGGTTCGGGAAGTGCTTCAGCGCATCGGTATCGACCGCCCCGCCGGAGACGGCGTTGACGGCGATGTTTTTCGGCGCCAGCTCGACAGCCAAGTAGCGGGTCAGCGCTTCAAGCGCGGCCTTCGAGACGCCGACCGCCGTATAGTTTTCCAAATAGCGGATCGACCCGAGCGAGCTGATGCTCACAATTTTCCCGCCGCCGACTTGCTCCATTCTTTTGGCCGCTTCCTGGGCGCAAAACAAAAGCGCTTTGCTGTTGATGTTCATCGTCCAGTTCCAATGCGTTTCTTCCAATTCCATCGCCGGGCGCAAGACGCCGGATGCGGCGTTGTTCACGAGCACGTCGACCCGCCCGAACACCTCATCGATTTGGGCAAACATGGTGTGAATTTTCTCAACGTCGCCGACGTTCGCTTTGACGACGAGCGCTTTTCTCCCGAGCGCTTCAATTTCGCGCGCCGTTTCTTCGGCAGCTGTTTTGCTGCGGGCGTAGTTGACCACGATATCGTATCCTTCCTTGGCCAGCCGCAAGGCGATCGCTTTGCCAATGCCGCGGCTGCTGCCGGTGACCACTGCTACTTTTCCGCTCATGTTTTTCACTCCTTATACATATAATATAGCCGAATTCCATAGATGAGGGAGGGGCTGCCTATGTACGTCGGCCGCGATATGACTGAGCTGTCGATGATTCCGAAAACGGAATGGACCGATGACGAACTCGCTTATTTTCATCATTCGTTCCAACAAATCGCTCCATATTTAAACGTCGAAGGGCAGACGATTCACCGTGAAATCATCGAGGAAATCGAAGCGCGCGGCGGCCTTGGGCGCCGTGAAGCAACGTATACACACGGCACGATGCCGGTGCCTGATTAATCGGGGCGGCGTACTCCGCCCGCCCATTCTTTATATTCGCGCCAAACACGTTGATGGGACACCGGAAAGGCGTACGCTTCAAGCTCATCTTCAGACACAAGCCGAAAAGGCTCCTTGGTGGACTCGCTGCTGATCAGGCGGCCGGGAAACACGGTCAACTGCCAGACTAAATGGGAAAACGCATGCTCAAACGAAACGATCGGTTCTGTAAGCTCTACTTGCAAACCGTATTGCTCCCCAACCATTTGCTCGAGCTTCTCTTTTCCATCTGCACCGTCCGTTTCGCAGCTGGGGAACTCCCATAAATTCGCAAGCAAACCGGTGTTGTCGCGCTTGCGAATGAGAACGCGGCCTTCATCATCGGCCAGCACCGCTACTGCGAGCGGCACTTGTTTGACCGCTGTTTTTTTCGTTTTCACCGGCAGCTCTTCCGCCACCCCTTCGGCGAACGCTTGGCAGTAGACTTGCACCGGACAAAGAAGGCACGACGGGCGGCGCGGTGTGCAAACAAGAGCGCCAAGCTCAATCAGCGCCTCGTTAAACGCTCCCGGGTTTTCGTACGCCATAATTTCGCGGACGATTTGTTCAAATCGTTTTCTCGTCGACGGTTTGGCAATATCGTCTGTCACGAGAAACAGACGCGACAAGACACGCATTACGTTGCCGTCAACAGCCGGCTCCGGGACGCCATAAGCGAGGCTCAACACCGCCCCGACCGTATACGGTCCGACTCCTTTCAGCCTAGAAAATTCATCTGGATCGTCCGGCACTTTGCCGCCATAGCGCGTTTTCACTTCTTTCACCGCCGCGTGCAAATTGCGCACGCGCGAGTAATAGCCGAGCCCTTCCCACGCCTTCAGCACCTCGTCCTCATCAGCGTCAGCAAGCGCCTCCAGCGTCGGAAACCGATCGATAAACTGTTCAAAATACGGAATGACCGTCTCGACGCGCGTTTGCTGCAGCATCACTTCCGACACCCATACTTTATATGGGTCGCGGCCTTTCCGCCACGGCAGGTCGCGGCGCTCGCGGGCGAACCAGTCAAGCAAATCGCGCTGAAACTCGCGCGCTGGAAATCGCTCTGTTTCTCTTGTCATTCAACGTTTCCCCCATGATGCCTATGATCCATATCCACCTTATTATATCAAAAAACCCCCGGCGTGGCTTGCCGCACGCCGAGGGAAGACGGAAGGAAATCGTTCTCAACTTTCCTTAGCCGCCGAAACATAGGCGATTTGTTCATGCTGGGCGCGCAATCGGCGAATATCGATGCGCACGAGCAACGAGATGATGAAAGCGATGACAAACAATCCGCCAAAAAAGGCCAAACTTCCTTCATAAGAACCGGTCGTGTCTTTAATATACGCAGCAAACATCGGTCCGACGAGACCAGCCGCGGCCCAAGCGGTCAAAATATAACCATGGATGGCGCCAAGCTGCTTCGTGCCGAACAAATCGCCGATATACGCCGGGATACAGGCGAATCCGCCGCCGTAGCACGTATACACAATCGTCAGCATCACAACAAACAGCCATTTGATGGACACGTTCGGCAACAGGAAGAAAATCAAGATTTGCAAAACGAAAAACGTCGTATACGTATTCGGTCGCCCAATATAATCAGAAGCCGATGCCCAACCGATGCGCCCTAACCCGTTAAACACCCCAATGGCGCCAACTAATGCCGCCGCGGCCGTTTGGCTGATGCCGATGCTTTCCACCGCCAACGGTTTGGCCACCGCTAAAACGGCAATGCCGCACGTCACGTTAATAAACAACATGAACCATAAATACCAAAAACGTCTTGTTTTAACCGCCTCATTGGCCGTCAACTGCGCCAAATCAAGCGAAGGTTTGGCTTTTCCGGCCTTCACTTTTTCCTGAAATCCTTCCGGCAGCCATCCTTCTGGCGGTTTTTCTAAATAAAGAGAAGATAACGTCATAATGACAAAATACGTAATGCCTAAAATGAAAAACGTATTTTGGACGCCGACGGAGGCAATCAAACTGTTCATCACCGGACTCGCGATCGCTGCGGCAAAACCGAATCCCATAATCGCCAGCCCTGTAGCCAACCCGCGCCGGTCTGGAAACCATTTGACAAGCGTTGACACTGGCGCAATATACCCGACGCCGAGCCCGATCCCACCTAAAACGCCATAAAACAGATAAAGCAGATACTTGGAACCGAGAGCAACAGCTAATCCAGAACCAGTCACCCCGAGGCCAAAGAAGATGGCGGCCAATAGTCCGGATTTCCGCGGTCCGTGCTTTTCAACAAAATGGCCAAGGAACGCAGCCGACAATCCTAAAAACAAGATCGCAATGCTGAACGTGAGCGCCACTTCCTGGTCCGACCATCCAAACAATTGTTTTAATGGATTGGTAAAATTGCTCCACGCATAAACAGACCCAATCGAAATATGAATGCCGACAGCCGATAACGCAATGAGCCAACGGTTTTTCACAGCCTCTCCTCCCCTTTTACCCGATGATGATCCGACTCTCATGCGTATACACGTTAAACGCCTGCCCGCGCAAAAAGCCAACGACGGTTATGCCGAGTTCATCCGCCAAATCCAAGGCCAGCGTCGTCGGCGCCGATTTTGAGAGCAGGACGCTCACTCCCATTTTCGCCGCCTTTAACAGCACTTCCGATGAAACGCGGCCGCTGAATACAATGAGCTTGTCTTTCATCGCAACTTGATGACGCAGGCAATAGCCATACAGCTTATCGAGCGCGTTGTGACGCCCGATGTCAGAACGAATCACGACCATCTCATCCGGTGTGGCGAGCGCGGCGTTGTGAAGACCGCCCGTCGCCGCAAAGTCCGTCGACCGCTCGTGCAGCGCTTTCATGAGGCGAATGCAGTCATCCGCCTTCACCGTGATGCCGCCGACGATCGTTTTCGCCGTCTTCATGTCATTGTAAAAATAAAATTGCCGGCTTTTTCCGCAGCACGAGCCGATGAACCGCTTGGCATAAAACTGTTTGGCCGGCAGTCCGCCTGCGGCGAGTTCGACATAAGCAAAGCCCCGCTCACCATCAATGGTCATCCCTTTGATGTCGCTGCACGTCCGAATGGCTCCTTCCGAAGCCAAAAATCCGATTACCAATTCATCTAGATGCGCCGGCGTGCAAACGATCGTCGCAAACTCCTCGCCATTGACCGTTATGGTCAACGGAAACTCGAGCGCGATCTCGTCCTCTTCCTCAACAAAGCGCCCGTTCCGGTATTTCGCAATCGGTCGCCGTTTCGCCGCAAACCCGCTCACCTTGCCATTCCCCCTTTCCATGCAAAATAAAACCGCCGCCTTCCGGACAAGAGGACAAACTCGCCCCTGTCAGCGAAAAGCGGCGGTAGTTTGCGCCCAGCACTTCTGCAGCGAAACCAACGCACATCCGTTTCCGAAACCTGCCTGCCAAGCGGCGAAACCGTTTAGCCGGCAAGGCTTCTACTATTTTCATCGTGCTAACTATTCATAAGCATACCACGAACAGTAACGAAAAACAATTGTTTCTGTTCACAAAATCGTCACAATTCAATCGGTTTTTCAAACACGAACACCGATACGGCCATATCTTCTTCCACTTTAATGTCGCTGAACAAATAAAGAAGCTTCGAACCGATGAGCTCTTCCATGCCGTCCGGCACATGTTGGGCGTACACATCTTGGATCATTTTCGTTCTCGCTGCATGCACCATCTCTCGGCCTTCCGGGGTGCGGGCGATAAATTTTTCCGTCGGCGTTAAATTGCCGTGCAAAATCGTAATTGCCAAATTGTCGACGAAATACGTTTTAATCCGTTCCGGCCCTTTGCCAAACAGCTGTTTGCGCACTTTGCGCACAATATCGTTGAAAGCGGCTTCTTTTTTGGACATTTTTCTTCCCCCTTTCCGAAAGCCACCAGAAAAAGTTCCAGCCCATCCGTTGTGTTCTTCGTTTTGCCGTACTATAATAAACTATAGCAAATGTATACATAGTGGAAAAATAATAAGGCAAGAAGCGGCCTTGTTATTTTTCTACTAAATATAAAAAGTTTGGATTGGTTGTTTAGTATCGTTATGCTAAAGAACTACTCCACCCACGATGAAGCATTCGTCTCGTCGCTGGTGGAGTTTTTTATTTTGACAAAGGGGGAGCGACGATGGAAGCGCAAATGGTGACGGTAACCATCAACGGGCGTGCCTACCGCGCCAAGCCCGGGATGACGATTTTGGAAGTCGTCAATGAACACGGTCTTCCGCATCCGCAAGTTTGTTATACGCCGGAGCTTGGCGCCATTCAGACATGCGACACGTGCATCGCTGAAGTCAACGGAACGCTGCTTCGCGCCTGTGCGACGCCGGTTGAGGACGGCATGGTCGTCGAACTCGGCTCGCCGCGGGCAAAGGCAGCGCAAAAAGAAGCGATGGACCGCCTGTTGGAAAATCATCTCTTGTACTGTACGGTGTGCGACAACAACAACGGCAACTGCAAGCTGCACAACACGGCGGAAATGATGCAAATTGAACATCAAACATATCCGTACCGGCCGAAAGTCGACCCGTCCGAGGTGGACATGTCGCATCCGTTCTACCGCTACGACCCGAATCAATGCATCGCCTGCGGGCAATGCGTCGAAGCCTGCCAAAACTTGCAAGTGAACGAAACGCTTTCGATCGATTGGGAAGCGGAACGGCCGCGCGTCGTTTGGGACGGTGGGGTGCCGATCAACGAATCGTCGTGCGTCAGCTGCGGGCATTGCGTCACCGTCTGTCCGTGCAACGCGTTAATGGAAAAATCGATGCTTGGCGAAGCGGGCTTTCTCACCGGCTTGGACAAAGACGTCCTCAACCCGATGATCGATTTTGTCAAGGAAGTCGAGCCAAACTATACGAGTATTTTCGCCATTTCTGAAATCGAGGCCGCCATGCGCGAACAACGGATCAAAAAGACGAAAACGGTTTGCACGTTCTGCGGCGTCGGCTGTTCGTTTGAAGTGTGGACGAAAGGGCGGAAAATTTTAAAAATCCAGCCGGTATCCGAAGCTCCGGTCAACGCCATTTCCACATGCGTCAAAGGAAAATTCGGCTGGGATTTCGTCAACAGCGAAGAGCGCCTAACGAAACCGCTCATTCGCAAAGGCGACGTATTCGTCGAGTCGACATGGGACGAAGCACTCGACTTGGTCGCGGAAAAGCTCGGGGCGATCAAGCGGCAATACGGCGGCAACGCCATCGGCTTTATTTCATCATCAAAAATTTCCAACGAAGAAAACTATTTAATGCAAAAGTTGGCACGGCAAGTATTTGAAACGAACAATGTCGACAACTGTTCGCGCTATTGCCAGTCGCCGGCAACAGACGGCCTGTTCCGTACGGTCGGCATGGGCGGCGACTCCGGCACGATTCACGACATCGCCACCGCGGGGCTTGTCATCATCATCGGTGCCAATCCAGCTGAGGGGCATCCGGTGCTCGCTACCCGCGTCAAACGGGCGCATAAACTGTTTGGCCAAAAACTCATTGTTGCGGACTTGCGCCGAAATGAAATGGCCGAGCGGGCTGACCTGTTCATCCGCCCGAAACAAGGCACCGACCAAGTATGGCTGATGGCCGTGACAAAATACATCATCGACCAAGGCTGGCATGATGAAGCATTCATTCGCGAGCGCGTCCATTTCTTTGACGAGTTTAAACAGCTGCTCGAAAAATATACGCTCGACTATGCTGAACAAGTGACCGGCATCGCCAAAGCCGATCTCATCCGCATCGCCGAGATGATCCACGAAGCAGACGGCACGTGCGTCCTCTGGGGCATGGGGGTCACGCAAAACACGGGCGGCAGCGATACATCGGCGGCGATTTCCAACTTGCTTTTGGCAACCGGCAACTACGGTCGTCCGGGGGCGGGCGCGTTCCCATTGCGCGGCCATAACAACGTCCAAGGCGCCTGCGACATGGGTTCGCTTCCTGCCTGGCTGCCTGGCTACCAACATGTCACCGATGATGAGGCGCGAGCGAAGTTTGAAAAAGCGTACGGCGTCCGCATCGATGCGAAACCAGGCCTTGACAACATCCAAATGCTCGAAGCGGCCGAGCGCGGCGAGCTGAAAGCGATGTATATCATCGGCGAAGATATGGCGCTTGTCGACTGCAACGCCAACCATGTGCAAGAGACGTTGGCGAAGCTTGACTTTGTTGTCGTTCAAGACATTTTCTTGTCAAAAACAGCGCAATTTGCTGATGTCATCTTGCCAGCAGCGCCAAGTTTGGAAAAGGAAGGAACTTTCACGAATACCGAGCGCCGCATCCAACGGTTTTACCAAGCGCTGGAGCCTCTTGGCGACTCCAAGCCAGACTGGTGGATCATTCAAGAAATCGCGAAGCGGCTTGGCGCCGATTGGAATTACGCTGGCCCGAAAGAAATCATGGATGAAATCGCCAGCCTCGCCCCACTGTACTCACAAGCGCATTACGACCGGCTCGAGGGCTGGAACAGCTTATGCTGGGGCAGCCATGACGGGGCTGACACGCCGCTGTTGTACAAAGAGCGGTTCAACTTCCCGGACGGCAAAGCCCGCTTTGCGTTAGCCGATTGGGTCGAACCGGTGCAATATCCGGAAGAGTACGATTTGCTTGTGAACAACGGCCGATTGCTCGAACATTTCCATGAAGGAAACTTGACGTACAAATCCAAAGGCATCGAGCATAAATTCCCAGAAGTGTTTGTCGAAGTATCCCCTGAACTCGCCAAAGAACGCGGCATTGAAGATGGGGCGCTCGTTCGGCTCATCTCGCCGTACGGCCGCGTCAAAGTGCGCGTGCTCGTCACCGATCGAGTCAGAGGCAATGAACTGTTCTTGCCGATGCACTCCACAGCCAATGAGAGCGCCATTAACATGCTGACCGGCCCGCAAACCGACCATCGCACGAACACGCCGGCTTACAAACAAGCCCGAGTGCGCATGGAAGTCATTGAACGGTCCGGCAAGACGCCGCTGCCGCGCACAAATCCGCGCTTTAAAAAGCGGCATCCGCAAAACGGCGTCGAGGTGGAGCGGAAGTGGCGGCGAAGCGACTACGTGCCGCTCACCGAGGAAAACAAGGGGGTGACGATCGGTGGCTAAGCCGATTACCACCATTCAAAAGCGCCAAATGACGGAGGAAGAAAAACGAACTGAAGCGCTGGCCAAGCTAAAAGCCGCTGTCGGCGACAGTGAAGAGGCAGTTCGCGAGCTCTTGGCGTTCATCGAGCAGCTCCATGAAAGCGGCCTGCTCGAAGCGGCCAACGCCTTGTTAAAAGCGCGGGAAGACGTGGCGAAAATCGTCGTCGGCCAGCTCAACCAAAAACCGGTGACAACGATGATCAACCATGCGTTCGCCATAGCTGGCCTTGTTGCTTCACTTGATCCGGAGAAAACGGCGAAACTGCTTGAGCACATCGCCGCCGGCGCGCTGGAGGCGTACGAACAAAACTCCGCCGAAACAAAAAAAATCGGGTTGTTTGATTTGCTTAAAGCGCTCAATGACCCGGACATCAACCGCGCGATCCGCTTTTTCCTGTCCGCTCTCAAAGCGATCGGCAAACGGTTCAGAAATGACGGCTAATCGATCGGCTTGCAGAGAAAAGGACAGTTGACCAATGAGCCGCCAAAAGAACGGATGGTGAACCGATCTTCCATCAGCATGGAATGCTCCCCACTTACACCTTATAGACGTTGAAGTGGGGAGCTTCTCGGTCCGAGATGATCAACAAAACGTCCCGCCTCATGCGGGGCGCTTTTCGTTTTTGGTTGAAGCGCTTCCCTTTTCGTCTGACGAACGGCTTGCTTCCTGTTTTCTTTTTCTCACTCCACTGTCTATCAATCGTTTCCTTTTTTGAATCGTTGTGAAATTGGTCGTTCCGCCTCTCGCCAACGATTGTCTCTCTATGATACACTAGCCATAACCTTGTTTGTCTCTCGCCTCCTTTCGGCCAATGCCTCAAACGGTTATTGGCTGAACACAAGGTGGGGCATACTAATAGTTGCATGAAAAAGAAAGATGTGCTCCGGCCGAGAGACAACAGACAGTTTCCATCCGAACATGCAACGATGCTGCAAGAAGGAGGCGCCTTCACGTTGGATACAGGCACACATGTTTTGATGGGGGTGGCGCTCGGCAGTCTTGCTTCACTTGACCCTGCGATCGCCCATGATCCGCTCTTATCCCACGCTGTGTTGATCGGCGCGCTCGCTGGCTCGCAAGCGCCGGATATCGACACGATTTTCAAATTGCGCAACAACGCCCAATATATTCGCAACCATCGCGGCATCACCCATTCGATTCCCGCCGTCGTTCTTTGGCCGTTGCTCATCGTCAGCGTGATGGCTGCCATCTATCCGAAAACGGATTGGCTTCGCGTTTGGCTTTGGACGTTTGTTGCCGTCGCCTTGCACGTATTTGTTGACATTTTTAACTCTTACGGAACCCAGGCGTTGCGTCCGTTTACAAAAAAATGGATCGCCCTTGGCGTGATTCATACGTTTGATCCGGTCATTTTTGGGCTTCATTTGGTCGGCGTCGGCGGCTTGTTTCTCGGCGCCCATCCCGGTTATACGTTTCTTGTCGTCTACGTGCTTATCGCTGCGTATTATGGGCTTCGCTTCCGCCAGCAGGCCAACATCAAACGGCTCGTGCACGCCTCGATCGCCGGGGTGACCGAGATCATCACCGTACCGACATGGCGGCCGCGCGAATGGCATTTAGCCATTTCAACCTGCGACAAATTTTACGTCGCCCGCGTCAAACGCGGCGAGCTCATCATCCTTGACCGCTTCCAAAAGCGTGCGCTTCCCGACCATCCGGTGATGAACGCCGCCAAACGCGACGAAAATATCGCCGCTTTCTTATCTTTTTCCCCGGTTTACCGTTGGGAAATGAACGAATACGATGATTACTACGAAGTGCGCTTTACTGATTTACGCTATCGAAGCAAAGGGTATTACCCGTTTGTCGCTGTCGTCCAGCTCGACCGCGATCTCAATATTGTCAGCTCATACACCGGCTGGATTTTCAGCGAAGGCAAACTGCGCAAAAAGCTCGAACTTGCTCCAAACGGCTGATGGGCTCCGCCCCAATCATTGCCACACATAAGCGCTACAGGGTGTCCCATAATAAAAATACGTGTTGGCCATCCAACACGAGCACGCCGTTAAGGAGGGAATGTGCCGTGCGGAACAAAGCGCACAACTTCCCGAACCAAAACAACAACAAGCTCGAAGGCGAACCGCGCGCCAAGGCCGAGTACGCCTCGAAGCGGGCCGACGGCACGACCAACACCCACCCGCAAGAACGGATGCGCGCCTCCGGCGAACGAAGCGATTTCTTTTAACATGAAGGGGGAGCACGGCATCGTTCGCCGCACTCCCCCGGCACATTCCGCAGCGAGGTGAACAATCATGGGTCACCATCGGCACAAAAAATTTTATGACAACTTTTATTCGAACCCGTTTCAGCAGCCGTGGGCCAATCCAAAACACGCCCACTCGCAAGTGAACGGCGAAACGCAGCAAACGCTTGACCTCATCATTTTAGAGCGGCAGACGCGCAAGCAGTCGTAGCGGAACAACCTAGGGAGACACCCTCCCTAGGTTTTTAGGCTCGCTTTCCGTCCGACTGTGAACTTGTCCCGCCCGTCATGATTGAGGCAAATTCGGTTTACGAAGCAGTGAAATCGGCAGCGCCTCCTCCTCTCCGTTTCCTTTCAACCGCCATCCCCAGGCAAACACTCCTTTTAAATAGCGCACTTTAAAATACTCTCCAGGCGCCCCTTCAATTTCATAAATCTCCCCAGGATGAAAATCAGCTGGATTAAGCATATACGCCTTCGCCATGGCGATTTTCCGCTCGTAGACGGCGTATTCGTTCACCATCCCCATCTGCTCCGCCTTGCGTGCCTTTTCCGTCAACATGGCGATTTCTTGTTGCAGTTCTTCTTTCGTCATTTCGCTGTACCGTTTTTGTTCTCCTTTGATCATAGGCAAGCCTCCTTTTTGAGCATTCCCGATGGATCGTTTTCATCCACATGGAACTCGGCAAAAGGCTCAGAACATCTCTTGATTTATGGAACTGGAACGATTTTGTGATCAACATTTAACAACAAAACTGATAATATATCCCATTTTTTCAAATCCTTTCATTCGAGATCACTCGTCATTACCGTGCATGCGCAGCCATTCATTGATCAAGTCAAGTGCGAATCCTTTTCGGTACAGGGCTTGGCGCATCTTTTGCTCATAAAGCGGCCGCGGGTGGTGCGCATAACGGCGGTGCGCTTTCTCCGCCTGAACACTGAGCGCCTCCCGTTCTTCTTGTTCAGTATGAGTGCCGCCATCCGCCAAAACGGCGGCAATCACCTCATGCGGAAATCCTTTGCGCATCAGCTGCTGCCGCACCCGTTCCAAAAACGCGCGAGCCGATTCAGCCCGGCGCTGTTTTTTCGCTTTTTCGTAAAGCGAGCGGGCGATGGCCATCTGTTCATCCAACGTATACTCCGCCAAACTCTGCTCGATCAAGCGGTCGGGAACGCCGAGCCGTTCCAGTTCGGCGCGCACAAGAAGCGGCCCTTTCGCCGCCGTCTTTTTTTGCGTGCGCACATAAGCGGCGGCAAACGCCTCGTCATCGACATACCGCTCGGCGCGAAGTTTTTTGAGCACTTCATCAATCACCGAATCCGGAGCGCCTTTTTTTCGCAAGTGTGCGGCGACCTCATGCTCCGAACGCATCCGGTGCGCCAAAAAGTAAAGCGCCTGTTGATACGCCTTTTTCACCTCATCGGCATACACAATATGTTGAAGCAGGTCGTCGCTGATCTCCATCCCTTTTTTCAAGCGGAATTGAAGCAATACATCTTGATCAACTGTCAATCTCAACGATGGTGCGCCGTCACGGTGCACGACAATCCAAAATCGTTCAGCATTTTGTTCGGTTGCGGCAATGTCGGCAATCGTTCCCATTGTTTGTCCCCCTTATCTTTTATCGTATCATAAGCAGGAACTTCTGACACCAAAAGCGAAGTCATAAAATAAACCAATGGAAGGGGAATCAAGATGCGCATCGCCATCAACGGCGGCACTGGGCTGATCGGCCAGGCGCTCGCCCGCCATTTTTCCAAACAAGGACATGAGATCTACATTTTCACCCGCTCTCCCAAACCTTCCGAAGGCAACATTCATTACCTTTCCTTCGACAACCACCGAAAGCCTGAAGCTGTCGATGTCGCCATTAATTTAGCCGGGGAGCCGCTCAATCGAAAACGTTGGACGGCGAAGCAAAAAGAGATCATCCTTGACAGCCGCCTTCGCGCCACCGAAGCGATGGGCCGCTGCATCGATTCACTGTCCCGCCCCCCGTCGTTGTTTATCAACGCCAGCGCCATCGGCATTTACGGCACTTCGGACTCCGCAACATTTACCGAGCAAACGACCGATTACGGCGGCGACTTTCTAGCCCAGACCGTCCAAGCATGGGAAGCATCGGCCCGTCCGATTGAGCAGCTTGGCATCCGCACCGTCTACGCTCGCTTTGGCGTCGTGTTTGCCCGACATGGCGGCGCCTTGCCGATGATGATCAAGCCGTATCTGCTGTTTGTCGGCGGCCCAATCGGCAGCGGACGGCAATGGCTGTCGTGGATTCATCTTGAAGACGTCGTGCGCGCGGTCTCGTACATCATCGAACACGAGGAATTGTCCGGCCCCATCAATTTCACCGCGCCCCATCCAGTACAAATGGAAGAATTTGGACTGACCGCCGCCCGGCTTCTTCACCGCCCGCATTGGCTTCCGGTTCCCGCTTGGGCGCTTCGCCTTCTCCTTGGCGAAATGAGCATGCTTGTCACCGAAGGGCAACGCGTCATTCCAGAGAAGCTATTGCAAGACGGCTTCCGCTTTTCGTTTCCAACGTTGGAAGGCTGTCTCACCGATTTGCTTTTGCCCCATGACCGACAAAAAATATCCAAAAAAAATTAACAAAAAAACAATTCCCTTTTTTCCTCCGATCGTGTATGATAAAGGAGACCTTAGGCTAGTTGTCGTCATAATCGCATACGGACAGGAACAAGGGGAAGGCAAATGGTGCGTCACCAGCGCTCGCGCTGGTCCTAGTGGGTTCGATTCCCACCCCGAAATTTTTTTAATGAAGTTTTAATAAAAAAATTTCGAGGGTGGGTTCCCGCTGGGAGGCTGCCCTCGGCATCCAAAGGAGGGATTGGCCATGTTGAAAAAACGCGAGCTGCAAGACTGCCATGCGCTGTACGAGCTGATGGTGCATCCGGACGTCTTCCCTTTCGTGCGCCAAAAAGCCAGCTCGTACGAAGAGTTTTTATTCATGACAAAACAGCTCATGGAGGCGGAAGAACGCGGCGAATTGATTTCGCGCACGATTTTAGACGAATGGGGAAACCCGATCGGCACAATCAGCCTCTTTGATATCCAAGATGGCGCCGGCTTTTTAGGCACGTGGCTCGGCAAGCCGTATCACGGGCTCGGTTACAATCGGCGCGCCAAAGAAGCGTTTTTCCATGAGCTGTTTTATGAGCTGTCGATCGAGACCGTGTTTTTGCGCATTCGCAAAGTCAACGTCCGCTCGATCAAAGCGGCGGAAAAACTGCCGTACGTCACGCCGGCCAATGAAACGCGGCGGGCGTTGCTCGAGCAAATCGGCGCGGATGTATACAATTTGTACGAAATTACAAAAGACAACTACACGCTCTATACAATGCGCCATCCTTCCTTTGCCCACAATGAAGAACAGCGCAAAGAGGCATAAGCCGCGCAAGAGCGCATCTGATGCAAAAAGAGGCTGTCCAAACGGACATCCTCTTTTTTACGCATAAAAACGGCTGGTTTTGCGCAAAATGGAACTAAAGGAATATTGATGCAAAGCGAGGGAACAAGCGATGGCGGAAAAACGAAAACGCGAAAAATCGAAGCATACGCTGACAAGCGCCCAAGAAGTAAGCTATGCCCGGGATTTTAAAATGGCGGACCAAGCGGGCGGCTATACGGCCAAAAAGGCGCGCCACTAGAAACGATTGCTATTTATACGCTGGCGCCGTCCATGCCATCCTAATGATTGAATCGTACGATTCACACTTTTGGATAGGGGGCATGGATGATGGGCCGTTCTCGCGGACAACGGACGCGCGACAAAAACAAGGCGACTTTGCCGCAAGTGCCGAAACAGCTGAAATCTGACGGCATCGATGTGGAATACTCGGCAGAATTTGCCGACCATGAAGACCTTGAAGCACAGGCGCGCGCTGCGGCAGCCGGCATCCGCCGGCAAGAGCGCAAACAGTAATCGAACATGGCGCCCGCTTTGATGGGGCGCCTTTTTCCTGTGAACCGCTTCCACTTCGCTTTGCTTGGAGTGAGAGACTTTCTTTGTGAAACGCGTCTCTCAAGCCGCGCTACACCGTCGCCTCGCCCTCGAGCTCCAACACTTGGCTGTACCGTTTGTAAAACCGCCCCAACTCCCCTTTGTAATTGTCTTTCCACGGTTTTTCCTTGCCGCAATAATGGATAAAAACGGTGTTTTCCTCAATCCAAGCTAAATCGTGTTTCGGGTTGGGCAAAAGCTGCAAAAAGTCATAATAGCGCGCGTCGTAGTTGTAGCGGTAGCAGTCGACCGGTTTAATTTTGTCCCAGTACAACCCATTTAACACGTCTTGGTCAGGAAGAACAAGCTTGAACCGGTTGTCGCGAATGAACTGGTAAATGTCCGCAAGCCGAACGTGTTCGCGCATCATCGCAATGTTCATCATCATCACACCCGTGTTGAAATACCCTTTCGCGTTCGGCGTTTTTAACCGCAACTTGTTGAACAAGTTTGCCACCTTCGTCGAATGGGTATGCTCAGCCGCAATGAACAAGTTCCCTTCGAAATCCATGTCATACAGCTCATCCATCGGGTTGATCGCCACAATATCCGGATCAAGGTACAAGACACGGTCGACGTCTGGCGGCAAAAACAAATGCGCCGCCAGACGGTAATACATCTCCACCGTATAGTGGCGGAAAACAGGCGCATCATGAAACAGTTGCGGATCAACGTAAATCGGCACGAGCTCATGCCCCTGCCGGCGAACAAACTCGCCAAGCGCCTGAATCTCTTCCTCGGCAATGCGCGAGTAAAGCAAGTAAAACGTAAACGGGCGCCGGTTGTTGCAAAACAGCGAATGCATCAAGACTCTCAGCGGCGGAAGATAATTGGCGTCTGTCGTCACTAACACATGGAACACGCACCATCACTTCCTTTTTTGCGTCATCGATTCCCCTTTCTCTACAATTATATAGAAATTTAGGTGAATGTTGCGCTCTTTTCATGCCAAATTGTCCGACCGCGCGATCGATTTCTTTTCATTCATTTGTATCGAAGAGCTATTCACGCGGCTACGTGCATCTTCTCCTCGCCAGCCGGCTTTCGCTGGCGAATTTCTTGTTCGACTATTTACAATTATCAAACAAATCACTATAATAAACGTATAAGCCGTCTCCTGCCAGCTTGGCCGCTTGTGCAGACCGGACGGCCCCTGCCATCTGTCCGATAGCCCCGTTGCCTGACAGGCAGCGTTGGCAGCTTTTATGCATCGACCACAAAAAGAACTGTACGGCCTGACGGCATCTCCGCGCCGGAATGCCTTCTCAGTCCGTTCAAGCCGGTTCCTATCTTGCACGCTGTATAGGAACCGGCTTTTTGCATGTAAACAGAAAGGAGGGAAATCGATGCCAGGAGCGCTCGATGGCGTGCGCGTGCTCGACTTGTCGCGCGTGTTGGCTGGTCCGTATGCGACGATGATTTTAGGCGATTTAGGCGCTGATGTCATCAAAGTCGAAGCGCCCGGGGGGTCGGATGACACCCGGTTTTGGGGGCCGCCGTTCCAAAACGGCATGAGCGCTTACTATACCGCCGTCAATCGAAACAAACGAAGCATCACCGTCAATTTAAAATCGGCAGAAGGACAAGAGACGATTCGCCGCCTCGCCGAAACAGCTGATGTCCTCATTCACAATTTTAAGACCGGAACGATGGAACAGTGGGAACTTGGCTATGAATCGTTGTCACGCCTCAACCCACGTCTCATCTACTGCTCCATCACCGGGTTTGGCGAGACAGGACCACTCGCTCCATTAGCCGGCTACGACTATATCATTCAGGCAATGAGCGGCTGGATGAGCATTAACGGCACTGCGGACACCGGCCCGCTCAAAGTCGGCGTCGCCGTCACGGATGTGTTCACCGGCCTGTATGCCGCCATCGCGATCGAAGCGGCGCTTTTGGCCCGCGAGAAAACGGGGCGCGGGCAAAAAATTGATCTCGCACTGTTTGACTGCGCCGTGAGTGCGCTTGTCAATGTCGCCGCCAATTATTTGTTATCCGGCGACGTCCCGAAGCCGCTCGGCAATGAACACCCGAACATCGTGCCATACTCAACGTACATGGCAAGCGACGGTCCGATCGTCATCGCCGTCGGCAATGACCGACAATTTCAAGCGCTTTGCTCGTTGTTGTCCGATCACTCGCTTGGAACCGATCCGCGCTTTCAAACCAATCCCGGCCGAGTCGCCCATCGCGAAGAGCTAAACCGGCGGCTGAACGAGGAAATCAAGCGGCGGACGCGGGCCGAGTGGCAGCGCCTTCTCGCCGAGAAAGGCATTCCATGCGGACCGGTGCAGACGCTCGATGAACTGTTCCGCCATCCGCAAACGGCGGCGCGCGAGATGACAGTCACGGTGCACCATCCAATCGTCGGTCCGTTAACGCTTGTCGCCAGCCCACTGAAACTGTCTGACACGGCGGTGTCTTATCGGCTGCCGCCCCCGCTGGCCGGCGAGCATAACCGCGAGGTCGAAGCTGGATGGCAAGGCAAACCGGCCGCTGAAAACGGTCCGCACGACAAAAGCCAATGAATAAACCGTTGTTCTCCTCAACCGCTTCAGCGCCCGCTGAAACAAGGGAAACGAACGTTGACACGAAAAAACCATGAAAAACAAACAGTTGCATAGGGGGATGGAAACGATGATGAACTTCGACTTTACACCCGAACAGGAAATGCTGCGGCAAACGGTGCGCAAATTCGTCGATAAAGAAATTATGCCTTATATCAAAGAATGGGATGAGCGGGGCGAATTTGACCGCAACATTTTCAAGCGGCTCGCTGAGCTCAATTTAATGGGCGTCTGCATTCCCGAAGAATATGGCGGCATGGGCATGGATTACAACTCGCTTGCCATCGTCTGCGAAGAGCTCGAACGCGGCGATACGGCGTTTCGCACCGCCGTATCGGTTCACACCGGGCTGAACAGTTTGACGCTCCTTCAGTGGGGAACTGAAGAACAAAAGCAAAAATATCTCGTCCCACAAGCGCGCGGGGAAAAAATCGGCGCATTCGGCCTGACCGAACCGAATGCCGGCTCAGACGTCGCTTCCATCCAGACGACAGCCGTCCGCGACGGAGATGACTACATTTTAAACGGACAAAAAACATGGATTTCCCTCGCTGACATCGCTGACCATTTTCTCGTATTCGCCTATACGGACAAATCGAAAAAGCACCGCGGCATTTCCGCCTTTATCGTCGAACGGACGATGCCCGGCTTTTCGTCGCGCCCGATTAAAGGGAAACTTGGCATCCGCTCTGGCAATACGGGCGAGCTGTTTTTTGACAACGTCCGCGTCCCGAAAGAAAACTTGCTCGGGGAAGAAGGCGAAGGATTCAAAATCGCCATGTCAGCGCTTGACAACGGCCGCTTCACCGTCGCCGCCGGCGCGGTCGGCCTCATTATGGCATGTCTTGAGGCGAGCGTGAAATACTGCCACGAACGAAAAACATTCGGCAAAGAAATCGGCCGCCATCAGCTCGTCCAGCAAATGATCGCCCGCATGGAAGCTGGTTTGCAAATCAGCCGCCTGCTCGTTTACAAAGTCGGCTTTCTCAAAAACGAAGGCCGGCGTTGCACGAGAGAAACATCGCTCGCCAAATGGATCGCCTGCGACTACGCGAACCAGGCGGCCGACGATGCCGTGCAAATCCATGGCGCCTACGGCTATTCGAACGAATACCCGGTCGAGCGCTACTTGCGCAACTCGAAAGCGCCGGTCATTTACGAAGGAACACGGGAAATTCATACGATCATGCAGGCCGAATATGTGCTCGGTTACCGCCAAGACAAACCGCTGCGCAAAACGCTGCCGGCATGGCGGCCGGCTGAAAACTGAATCACCAACGAAATCATGGGCGGCCAAGCCGCTGACCCGCACCAAAACGCCGCTGACCCCCATCAACCGATGAGGGGCAGCGGCTTATGGCTCTTTCTCCTCCATTTTGCAATATTGTTTGTACAAATCTTTTAGCGCCGCGCACAGAGCAGAATGGGCTTTCCCTAAATACCCTTCGTCAAGCTCGGCGAGCAGACCGTCGATGCCATCGCGCAGCGAATGGCCGCGAAGCAGGCGGGCCACGTAATCGCGCCCATGTTCAGTAGCCAGTGTGCATGATGCCTCCACGATCACCCCGTATTTTTTATCAATTTCCGCTGTGATCGTCAGCGTATCGTAAAGGCTTTTCGCCGCCATTCCGGCCGGCAGCCGCGCATGACCGGCGATAAACTGCGTTTTCATCCGCTTTCCCTCTTTCCTCGTCTTTCCTGTTGCTGTTATACCAGCTGCTATCTTATTTCGCGGCGTGCATCCATTTTCCCTGCCTCATTTGGCAGTCAACGAAAAAAAGCCGCCGGCCAGACAAACCCGGCAAGCGGCATATCGTTGCTTTTTAGCGCTGCTGTACCGACGCAAGACGGCCTGCCTCCCAGTTCACCCACGCCCCGCTGTCTGGGTCAATCGAGGCGAGACGGAGCCAGCCGTTTTGGACTTTGCGCCGAAATTCGCTGTTTTCATCGAGCAACCGCTCGATATAGGAAAACGGCGCTTCAATGATGACGAGCAACCGAAGCGGAGAGTGGAACCACTCACGGTCAGATGCGGCGACGGACTGCCACGGCAAGCCGGCTAGCAAGTCGCTTCCGTTCCCTTGCATGACGCCGATGCCGCCGGTCACCGTCTGGGTCGTTTTGTCGCCGCTTCCATAGTAATTCGGTGCCACTGTCGAAGCATAATATTGCAAGTTGATCCACTGCCCAACCGTGGCCGGCCCAGCGATGATGCCGGCCAGCGCCTCACCGGTCGGATCTTCGCGCCAATCGTAGCTGTGCAAAAACACCCGGCCGTCTAAATGAACGCCCTTTGTCAACGCCCGCCGCCCAATCAGGAAAGCGGCGTTCCCCGCCAATCCCCACTCCGGACGAATTTCACTCCAGTCGACGGCGCGGCGTCGGGCTTCGGCAACCGGATCGCGCGGCATGGCGCCGACATGCGGCAGCTTCGCCATCCGCTCAGCATTGGCTTGGCGGCTGACGCCGGCAAGCGCCTGTTTCAGCTGTCGAAACGCCGCCTCAGCCGCTTCGGACAACGGCGGCACTTCCACCCAACGCAACTCGTCAACGGTCGTGATATGTTCAGCGGCGACGAACACTGTCTCATCCGGGATGACGATTCCCTCTTTCGCCAATCCATCCCGCACGTGCGGCAAGTTGGCCAACGCGGCGAATACGCGGGCGTTGAACGCCCCAGCCGCGCCGCCGCACGCCCCGCAATCGAGCGCGGACGCATACGGGTTATTTGTCGTCTCGCTCTCATGGCCGCAGACGACGACAAGCGGGGCAAATGAGGACGTCAGGCCGATGTTCACGAGAAGCTGTTTTACGTATTGCACTTGCTCTTCTTTTGTCAACCCGATCGGCAGCCCAGTCGTTTCGTCATGCCCTTGGCAATCAAGCGACAGCGTCGTCTTCGGTTTTTGTTGCGCCGACATTTCCGCCTGATGAATGGCTTGCCCGGCCCAAGCCGGCGCTGCGCTGCGGGCGATCGTATGCAAACCAAGCCACGGGCCGCTCATTTCCGGAAGCAGCAAACCAGCCAGCAGATGCTGCTTGATTTTTTTAAACGTCCGGCCGACAAAGCGGAACAGATCGCGCCGCCGGCGGTACGGCGCCGCCGTTTCGGGAGAAGCGGTTTCGTTGATTTCATGCCGCGGCGCCACAATCGCCGGGCAAGACGGATGGGCGTCATCGCTGTCAAGCACGCGCGTTTGGATCGGCAAGCCGAAAAAGCCAGCGCAGCCGTACGTTTCAAACGGGCCGACCGCCTCTACATGACGGCGGAACGGCTCGGAGCGCACATCAATGCAAAACAATAGCTGCGCTGCCGCCTGCTCTTTTGGCTCCTCAGGTTGACGGGTGAGAACCGCTTCTTTCAGCTTCGCTTCATACGTATCTTCCCACGCCTCAAGCCAAAGATGGCGGCGGCCAATTCGCCAGAACCGATCGGCGAACACCAGACGAGCTTGGCGGTCTTCGAGCGGAAGGCGCCGCCAGTCGTCCAGCGTCATGCCGCCCCAGTGGATCCAGGCGGCCAACAGCGGCCCAACCGCACGATCGTCTTCGTTTTCTTCCTCCTTCAGCGGCAGATGGGGCGCTGTGAACACCCACTCCAGCGACAAACGAACGGCCAAGTAGTTGATCAGCCCGCCGATTTCGTCACCTGCACGGCGCGATTGCCAGACCATCATCCCCGCCCAGCCGGGCAGAGCTAATAAATGCGCTTCTAAATAGGCCACGGCTTCCTCATCCTGCACCCCGAGCTGCTCAAGCGCCCGTTGCAGCGCCTCCTCTGGATGGTGAGGCCAATCGAAAAGCCGTTTCCGCTCCTCCTTGGACAAGGACGGATCAAGAGGCGCCAAACGACGCCAAGACCCGTAAAAGCCGTGTTCACGATGCGGCAGCGCCCACACCGCCTCTCCCCGATCGTAAAACAGCTTGCACCATTTGATCATTTGTTGATCCAACCGCTTTTCCAAACCAAGGCGCACAGACCGCGTGCGGATGGAAACAGAGCGCAGCGGCATAGCGGCGGCCAACTCGATCAGTTTCGGCATCTGAAGCGCTTCTTCGGGCACCGCATCGTTCCAAAGGAGGGCGCGGCATAGCCGTTCCGCTTCATGGCGCGGCGCAGGAAGCGGCTCGTCATCCAACCATCGTTGCAGACGCCGCTCGATGAAGGAAACGTCAATCTCCCCTTTGGATAGCGCCGCATGAAAAACGGCCATTGGCGGATACAAGTCGATGCCGTAAGCTTCTTGCAGTCGGTCAGCCGCGTCGACAAACGACTTGTTTTCCATCCCCATCCACGGATGGCGGGCGATAAACGCGGAAATCGGCCAAAGCGGAGCGATCACCTTCGCCGCTTCGCTGACGATCGCCTCGAGCGGACAAGCGGCTGCTTTTTTTGCCTCCGTTGACCGTTCAAGTGATATGACGCTTCTACTCATGAGCCATCCCCTCCTTTAGATAGGACGCCAAATAACGCGGGTGTGCTTCGGTCGCCGCCGGACGCGGTTCACCAAGGTGAACAAGCCACATGTACAGCTGAATGGCAAGCATGGAACTGCGCCGGTTCGCGATCCATACAGCAACCAGCGCCGCGGCAACAAACAGAGCGCAGACAAGCCATTCGAACGAAGCGGGCGGCAGAAACGCGGACGGCATCCCGTTATGAAGCAGCGCCATAAATTGATGGCGCACCGTTTCGGACGCCAACGCCAAAGCAACGACAACCGCAAAGCCCAGCCAACGGCCTTCGCGAAAATCCGTAAGCCGTCCCCAGGCAACCGTTGCCGAGGCCGCAAGCAAAAGCGCGCTCAACAACCGGGCCGGTTCGTGCGGAGCCGCCTGCCAAAAGCCCCACCCAAACAGCACGCCGAGGATGATGCCGCCCGGCCACGAACTGCCTGTTTTTCGCAATCCTGCCCGACCGACTGGCGGCACGACGGACCCGGACTGCAAAAAGAGCGTCGCTTTAAACAACCCGTGCAACACTAAATGCACTACTGCGGCCCCGTAAGCGCCCAGGGCGCATTGCACAAGCATGACGCCCATTTGCGCCATCGTCGAACCGACGAGCTGGCGCTTATAGTCAACATGAACAAAGCTAACGCCCGTGCCAATCAAAATCGAGGCAAAAGCGATCAGAAACAGCGCCACATGCGCCCACGTTTCGTTAAAGAGCGGAGAAAAGCGCCAAAGCAAGAGCCCCCCAGCGTTGACAAGACCGGCATGCATCACCGCTGACACCGGCGTCGGCGTCACGGCTGATTCCATTAGCCAGCGATGAAACGGCCATTGCCCAGCTGGAATGACGGCAGCCAACATGAGCAATCCGCTCATCACCGCCCTTTCCCATAGAGCGAGACGAGCTAAACGTTCCGCCGACAACGCCGAGACGAGCGTCCATTCACCGACTCTCGCCCCAAGCCAAACAGCGGTGAGGGCCACAGCAATCCAACTTGCCAAAAACAGCATGCCCATCTGCCAGGCAACGAACTGAGCCGGCTCCCATTCTTTTTTCAACGCGGTCAACGCCACAAGCCCCACAAGCGGCAGCCCCCAGCACACTGCGATCAACCGCAAGTCGCCGGCCGCCCACGTGAGCGAAGCGGCAAATGACGTCCATGTCAAGAGCGAGAAATACAGCCGATAGCGGCGGTCGCCGTGCAAATAGCGAACCGCAAACCGTTGAATCGCCCAGCTGAGAAGCGAAATATAAACGGCGGACAGCCAGCTCGTCGCATCAAACCGCCACGGGCCGATGTCGACCGCGCCGCCGGCGCCGATCCATCCGAATAGCGCCGCCGTCCCCGGCAACAGCAACAGCCAAACGTGCACATGCACATATCGTTCCGACACGCGCGGAAACAGCCACACGATCGCACTTAGGAAAACGACCGCAATCGCCGCCAGCCATCCCCATGCGAACCATTCGTTCCCCATTGCCATCTCCTCCCCTCATCTGCTTGCACATCGTTCGAGAGAAAAAAGAAAAAACCGGCTATGTCAATCAGGCAAAACGGCCGAAAAAGGCCGTTCCATTGCCTATCGATTGCCCATAGCCGGTTTACCTTCAACCAATCATCGCTCGATTGTTTGAAGATCTCCCGTTCGTTGTCGCGCGGCAGGCGACGGTCGGTTTCCCTTCAACGAACCTAAGCCCACGTAGGTTTTTTGAAGGGCTCCCGACAGCATCGTCCACTATTTTATTCTATACTTACTATACAAAAGTTGTTTCAATTATACAATAACTTTGTTGATTTGTCATGGAAAAATTTATTTTGTCAACTGTTTCTCCAAATCGTTGAACAGCTTAAAGACAATAATCCGCTCACCCGTTCGGGTGCTTAAATCGGTATGAAAGCTTTTTACTTTTTCACCCGTGATTTCCAAAATCATCTTCTTCAAATCATCGACGCCCGATTCCACCAAACTCGTCCGCGACCGTTTCACCGCCAGCATCCCTTCCTTCGATTCACAAAGAGCGTACTCAGCAGGTGTCAAGATGCCATGCAGGGAAACGATAATCATATCACGCAAAATATCGGTTTTCACCGACACCGAGCCGCGGCCGAGAAAATCTTTTTCCCATTTCGTCAACGCTTTGCTGATTTCCGATTCCATCCAACCTTTTGACTTGTTCATGCCCTGATCCCCCTAACCAACCCGCGGCTTCCCGCCGCCATCCGCCACGTTGCACTGATAAACATTATTATAGCCGTAATTGGTGGATAGCGCTAGAGCAAAATGGGCAAGGCGCCGACAGAAAGCGGATTCATTCGCGTTTTGCCTGAGGCATGAGGCATCGTCTATTGGAACAAGAGCAGCGGCCCCGCACCGATCGCGCCTGGGTCGATACCGGCACACGGCCGCCCCTGTTGAAACAAGAGCGTCCGTTGTTCCGTTGGCCAGCAGGGAAAACAAACGCCCTTGCCTCACATCCTGCGGCCCTATTTTTTGTTGCAGCTGGGAAAAACAAAAACCAAGCCATTCCTCCTCCCCAATAACCCCGTAATCCAACCTGCACGGAAACGTCGCCAAGAAAAAGCAAACCGGCTTTCTCCTTTCCAAGCTGGCTACTGCTGGATACACCGGAGCGACCGCAGCCGGTTCAGCGCCGCCGCCAGCTCGAAGCGGCGCGGGCGAGCAAGTTCACCCGGATTCCCTTTTCGGAACGAAACTGAGCCTAGCCCTTGACGGTCCCATTGTTCTTCGATCGCATCAAGTAGTTGGCGGATGGTTTTCTTCCCGTCGAGCCATCCTTTTCGTTCCATATACAGCAGCGCCGCGGCAATCGCCCGAGTCTGGCTGTCATCGACCAGCTGCTCAAGCGCATAAAGCAATAGATCGATTTGCCCGTACTGAATAACGTGCCGTCCGCGCGCGACGGCTTTTGCTTTTTTTCCTTTTTGGCTGTTCAAACTTTCGGGCAGGGGAATGCGCTCGCGAATGCGGCCGAACGACTCTCCGCCTTCCGCTTTCCGTCCCGACGGCATCTCTGCAGCGATCCGCTTCGCCTCCCCGGTCACATCAAACGGGACGTACTGCTCCATTTTGATCACGCAATCAGCGATATCCAAGTAATCCCCCAACCCGCCGACGACAAGAACCGTCGAAATGCCGTAATCGCGAAATAGTTGACGCGCCTTGTCGATATACGGCGTGATTGGTTCGGCTTCTTTCGCCACGAGCGCCTGCATGCGTCCATCGCGGATGAGCAAGTTCGTTGCGCTTGTATCTTCGTCAATCAAAAACGCCGATGCCCCCGCTTCAATCATTTCGATCATGCTCGCGGCCTGTGAGGTGCTGCCGCTCGCGTTTTCCGTCGAAAACTGCGTTGTCTCTTTGCCGTACGGCAACGCGCCAATGAGCGGCGAAATGTCAACACTGGCGACGCTCCGGCCGTCTTCGGCGCGAATTTTCACCGCCCCGCTGTCGGTGATGACAAACTCCCGCCCGTCGCCGGCGATATGGTCATACACGCCGTGCTCTAACGCCTGAAGCAGCGTCGATTTGCCGTGATACCCGCCGCCGACAATAAGCGTAATGCCTTTTCGGATGCCCATGCCTTTCACCGGCTCGGTGCAGTGCGGGATCGGGATCGCGATCTCCAGCTCTGGCGGGCTTTGAAACGGTACGGCCTCGCATTGCAGCGGCTTGTCGCTCACTCCGCTCTCCCGCGGCAAAATCGCGCCGTTTTTGACAAACGCCACCAAACCATGCTCGCGCAAATAACGGCGAATGGCGTGCTGCTGATCGGCCAGCTCCACCGCCGGGCGGATGTCTTCTTCCCGAAGGCCGTACACCGCTCGCTCAATGACGGATGGAATTTGCTCGAAAAAGATGGCCTCGGCTTCTTTCGCCAAAATGCGCCGTCCATTCGCCGGCAAACCGACCGATAAACAAACCGTAATCGTCTCGTCAGCCACTTGCACCGCCGTCCGCTCGAGCACTTTTTGCCCCGGCGCATCAATCAAGACGAGTCCACTTTTTCCCGACCCGCGCGCCCGCAGCGGCCATTGCCGCAATTCGCGGTGGACGCGGCGCAAAAGCAAATCCTCACAGCGAGTGCGGCGCGGTTTCGTATCGGTCCACTCCGCTGCCAGCGCCGTTTTCGCCCGCGGCACGATCACCCGCACCTTGGACGGTTCGGCAAACGGATCGCCTTGCACATGGTCAATTGCAAGCGTAAACGTTGGGAACCGATACGTACCTTCGATCGCTTTATATGCCTTATAGCCTTTTTGGTCGATCGACCGCAGCCGTTGTCTCAGTGTTTCCATCCAACCATCCCTTTCTTTTTCCCTTGACTCCTACTTCTAACAGACACCTTTCAGAATTGGATCCAACTCCAAGAATGCCCAGCCATGCCTAATGGATTCTGCGTGACACTTCCATAGCAATGTTCAGTCCTTGCCTTTGTTCTAAAACGACCCCTATGCACCATTTTGATTGTACCGCAAACCCATCCTCTTCATCCATCACCAGCAAAAACAGCGGCCCGCCTATTCTTAGGGCGAGCCGCCTGCTGCTTAACGATCTTTCATCTCTATCCAAATTAGACGATGCAAAAGGTGATTCGTTTCTCCTTTGCCGCTAAACGAAAACGCCATCACCATTACGTCCCGCAAAACGTCCGGTACGGGCGGTCGGACGGCGGAGGCAGTTCCGCGTATTTCTCTTGTTCCGGCGAGTAGGCGTACGGGTCAGACAGCGCTTCAAGGAAACGCTCCATCACGCTGTAGTCGCCGTCATGGACCGCGGCGGCCAACGCCTCTTCAACCCGGTGGTTGCGCGGGATCACAGCTGGATTATGGCGGCGCATCCGCTCATACGCTTCTTCCCTTGACACCGATTCTTGGCTGAGCCTTGTCTGCCAGCGCTCCTGCCACTCCCGGAACTCAGCGGAATCAAACAGCGCCATTCCCGTATACTCGCCTAACGTCAACGCACGGAACGTGTTCGTGTAATCAGCGCGATGCGCCTCCATCAGCCGCAATAAATCCGCAATGAGCTCCTGATCCCCTTCCTGCTCCTCGGCAAGGCCGAGCTTCGCCCGCATCCCGCTAAGCCAATGGTGGTGATACCGCTTCGGATACTCATCAAGCGCCCCTTGGGCAAGCGCGATCGCTTTTTCTTCATTCTCATCAAGCAACGGCAACAAGCTTTCCGCAAACCTTGCCAAATTCCAGCCCCCGATGTACGGCTGGTTTCCGTACGCATACCGCCCTTCCGTATCAATCGAACTGAACACCGTCTCCAGGCTGTATGTGTCCATAAACGCGCACGGCCCATAGTCGATCGTTTCCCCGCTGATCGTCATATTGTCCGTGTTCATCACCCCGTGGACAAAGCCGACAAGCTGCCATTTCGCGATCAGTTCCGCTTGGCGTTCGATCACTTGTTCAAGCAAAAACAAATAGCGGTTCTCAGCTTCCTCAAAGCCAGGAAAATGGCGCCAGAGCGCATAATCGGCCAGAGCGCGCAACTCCTCTATCGTCCCCCATTGCGCCGCGTATTGAAACGTCCCGACGCGCAGATGGCTCGAGGCGACACGGGTCAACACCGCCCCAGGCAATTCCGTTTCGCGCATAATGGTCTCTCCCGTTGTGACGACCGCAAGACTTCGCGTTGTCGGGATGCCAAGCGCGTGCATCGCCTCGCTCACAATGTACTCCCTCAGCATCGGCCCAAGCGCCGCCCGCCCATCGCCGCCGCGCGAATACGGCGTCCGGCCCGAGCCTTTCAGCTGGATGTCCACCCGCTCCCCGCTTGGGGTGACGTGCTCGCCCAGCAACACCGCCCGTCCGTCGCCAAGCATCGTAAAATAACCGAACTGATGCCCTGCATACGCCTGCGCCAGCGGCTCAGCTCCGCCTGGAATTTGGTTTCCACCGAACACAGCCACCCCATCTTCACTTCGCAACGCTTCCTCATTCAACCCAAGCTTGACTGCCAACGAACGATTGAGCACCGCAAGCTTCGGCGCGCGCACCGGCGTGGGGAGGACTTTGCTGAAAAAGCGCTCTGGCAGCCTTGCATAACTGTTGTCGAACTTCCATCCTGCGTCCAACATCGTCATCTCCTTTGCGGCCAAAACAGCCTTTTTATATGAGTTTATTGTACGGCAAAGCGGGCGGCATGATAAACCGAAAACGCGCGATCCTAAACCAAAAACCGAACCGTCAACGTTCGACGAAAACCACCATATTTTCTCTTTCTTTCTCGCCCCGTTTCTTTGTATAATACCTGTGAGGAGGTGAGAAAAAGTGGAAGAGAAAACAATCATTCAAGCGGTGCTTCAAGCGCTCGAACAGCATTCTGACAAAATTAGCTCGAAAATGCAGGAAATGGAGCAACGACTGCATCATGAAATGCAAACGATGGAACAGCGACTTCACCATGAAATGCAAACAATGGAGCAACGACTCCGCAGTGAAATGCAAGAGATGGGACAACAGCTCCGCAATGAAATGCAAGAGATGGGACAACAGCTCCGCAACGAGATGCAAGAAATGGGACAACAACTCCGCAGCGAGATGCAAGAAATGGGGCAACAGCTTCGGGCAGAAATCCACGCTGTTGAGACTCGGCTTGAGGCCAAAATCGACTCCCTTCGTGAGGAAATGCAACAGATGAACAGACAACTGAACGAACGAATCGACCACCTTGAAGAAGAATTAACAGATACTCAAGCCTCGGTCGAAGTGTTGACAACAAAAGTGCTCCACCACGACCGAAAACTTCGCCAACTGACCAAGCAAGCGTAACTCCTCTCAGTTAGCCAGCCATTTTCCCTGTCCACCGCACGTCAAAAACCGCTTCCGTTTCATCTTCCATGTTCATCGTGATGAAACGGAGCGGTTTTGGTGTTCACAGAACACCTACTCCCTATCAAAAAATGAATCGCGTTCGACATAGCATACTCTCAATGCATAGCGCTTGTGCCACTCACACGCTCCTCATTTCACCAAGCCATGCCGAAACGCGTAAATGACCGCTTGCGTCCGGTCTTGGACGCCGAGTTTGGCGAGGATGTTGCTTACATGCACTTTCACCGTTTTAAGTGAAATGAACAATTCATCGGCCATTTCTTGATTCGTTTTCCCTTGCGCCATCAACAAAAGCACTTCCATCTCCCGGCTCGTGAGCTGCTCATGCGGCAGGCGCTCTTCTTGTTTCCGATAGTTTCGCATCACTTTTCCGGCCACTTCCGGTTCGAACACCGATTGCCCGTGGAACGTGGCGCGAATGGCGTCGGCAATTTCGCTCGCTTTCGATGTTTTCAATAAATAGCTCGTCGCCCCTGCTTCAAGCGCGGCAAACACGTTTTCATCATCCAAAAAACTCGTCACGACAATGATTTTCGCCTCCGGCCACGCGCCGATGATTTCGCGCGTCGCCGCAATGCCGTCCATCGGTTCCATCACGAGGTCCATTAAAATGACATCCGGACGCAACTGGAGGGCGAGCTCCACCCCTTTTTTACCATCTTCCGCCTCGCCAATCACCTCCATATCTGGTTGGGCGGATAAATACGCCGACACGCCAAGCCGCACCATTTCATGATCATCGACAAGCAGTACCCTAATCACGGTCATCCCCCCTGTGCAAAAGCGGCACTTTCACTTCCAACCTCGTTCCTTGACCTTTTAAGCTGACAATTTTCAACATCCCACCGATTTCCGCCGCCCGCTCATACATGTGCTGCAACCCGTACGAGCCGCTTTTCGAACGTTCCACATCAAAGCCAACGCCATCGTCGGTGACGCGCAAAATGGCAAACCCGTCCCGTTCGATGAGCAATACTTCCAACGACTTCGCTTTCGCATGGCGCAGCGTGTTGGAAAGCGACTCTTGCAAAATGCGAAACAGATGATCTTCCACCCCTTTATCGAGCGGAACGTCTTCGATGTTCCATTTCATCTCGAGCGGCACTTTGCCCGCCAATTCCGTGAGCAGTTCGGTCATCCCTTCTTGAAGCGATTTGCCTTTCAGCTGCACCGGCCGCAAGTGCAGAAGCAGCGCCCGCATTTCCAATTGCGACTGGTGAATCATTTGCTCGACCATGGCCAATTGTTTGCGCTGCCGTTCATCATCCGGCGGCATCGTTTCCATGACGGCCGACATCATCATCGAAGCGGCGAACAATTGTTGGCTTACGGAATCATGCAGTTCCCGCGCCAGCCGCGTGCGTTCTTCGGAAAGAATGCGTTCAACGAGCCGTTCTTCCTGTTCGGCCTTTTCCGCCGCTAACTTTTGCACGCGTTTCGTTTGCGCGCGCCATTGCGCTTGCAGCTTCACGATTTGCCGCCAAAGCTCTTGCAGTTCCGGCGGCGGCTCTTCCCGATGCAACTCCCCCATCTCTCCTTGTTCAATGTGCCGAAGCGCCTGCACAACCGCTTGCCATTGCTGGCGAAAGAAGGAATCAAGCATAAGTCCAACAGCAATCCCCATACACAGGCTTACAGCGAACACAAACAACAAAAACGGCAACCCCATCACAGTTTGATCCCACAAAGACGACCACATTCCAGGCGGAAGGAAATAGAGAAAGGAAATGAGCAACGCCACAGCAAGCGCAAGCGCAAGCAAAACAGAAGCGAGCATCGGTCGGCTCATACGCGTGTCACCTCGACATTGCCAATGATCATCGAGGTGACGATTTTTAGCTTTTGCTCCGCTTGATCATACGAAGAAGTTTGATAAATGAGCGTCTCGTTGAACATTTTCTCCTGTTCCTTGCCAAACAGCGAGGCAACACCAAAAATGGCGGAATGAACGAGCCGTGTTTCAATTTCGTACGGAACGAGAATTCGAATGTTGCCGATCAACCCTCTCACGATAATGACCGCTTCCCCTTTCGGAAGCACAGTATAGCTGACATCAATGACCGTATCCCCGATCCCCGTTTGGATATTGACATCATTCCACTCATACACCCGTTCTGAGGTCGCTTGCCGGCCAACCCATACATTTTGAAACAGTGGTTGACGGCGCACGATTTCCTCTCCCCCATACGAGTTCTCAGCCATAGTCGGGCGGATCACCGTCGGATGCCGCTTCGACTGAAACAATTGCCAAAGGGCATAACCCAACAGCGCGACCATGACAAAACGAGCGGCCATCATCGTTAACACATGAATGGCCAACATGATGCAGCCAAGCCAAAACAGCCATTTTCCTTTCCGCCGATGCCATTTTTTCCTTCCAACATAAATCAAACAGACCGATATACTTAACGAAAACAGCACGCCCGGGCGAAAAAACGAAATTTCGATTGCAAAAAGGAGCAGTGTCACCAAAACAACCCAACTGACATAGTCAGTTTTCTTCCGTTGATCAAGCATGTGGGGAGCCCCCTGTTGTCCAAAATGAAAAAGGCGTAACCATGTACGCCTTTAGCATATCCGGTTATTTTCCTTCCTGCAACTGCTTTTCCAGCTGAGCGATGCGCGCATCGATCGTGCTTCGGTAATAATCGGAACGAACTTGCCGCTCAAGGCGGTCAAGGTAGACTTCCGCATCAGCAAACGCCGCCAACGCCGGGCCGGCGTCCCCGTTGACCACCCGATGGATGCGGCAGTGCGCCCGAGCCGCATTCTCCCGCCCCATCAGCTCCATGCGCCGCATTTGCATATCTTTCAGCTTATGCTTCATTTCTTCATATTTCGCTTCTAACTCAAACAGCTCACGGCTCGCTTGCTCGAGCAGCTGTTTTAAGCGGGCCGCCCGCTCCGCGTATTGCGCTTGTTCGCGCCGCGCAAATTCGGCCAGCTCCATTTCCCCGGCTTGCGCCGCCACCTCCGCCTGCTTGCTTCGTTTTTCCACCATCTGTTCGGCTTCGCGATGTTCGCGGGCAAATTGCTCTTTCAGCACATATTGGCGCTCGAGCAGCTGCCGCACCCGCTCGACTTCCTGTTCACATTGGCGCAAATAGTGATTGAGAAGCGCGATCGGGTTTTTCTTTTCTTTTTCGTCAAGCCATTCATGGAGATCGGCTTCAATGATCGTTTTCAAACGTGAGAACACACTCATCATCGATTCGCTCCTTTTCCATTGATTTCATGAATAATGCTTTTGCAGCTCCGCCCATTGTTTTTCAAAGTTGACAAACGGGTCGTCTGCTTCTGGAACGACGCGCTCGTCTTTCACTCCATTCCATTTTTTATACACGACATACAACACATACGCCGCGACAAGCGCGATGAGCGCTGGCACATTCGAAGCGCTGACAACTAACGCTGCACAGCCAATCAATGCCCACACGATTTTCCCGAACGTCGACGGGGCTTTCAAACATTTCTTGAACGCATAGTACAGCACCGCCAGCGTGATTGCCAACCCGACAAGCGGCCCAAGATGAAACAGCAGCACAAGCAACGCCACCGCGCCGGCAACGAACAGCCCGATCTTTTTTGCCATCCTTTCGCCTCCTTTCGTCTTCCATCGTACCGCAGACAACCCGAATCCCATCATGTTCCAAAGATATATTTTGTCTACGACTCGAGGCGTATTTTTGCTAAGATATAATGCCTCAGCTTCCCTTTTGCTGAATTCGAAGCGGCCAGCGTCTTATTTTTCCAAATAAAAAATCCCTTCTAACGGCGAGCCCTGTTAGAAGGAATTTCTTGTTGATGCAATAGGTGAGGCAAACGTTTCACTTGATGGCATGACCCTCCTCCACATCATGGCCGTGATTGAAAAATGCGCGCTCAGCCTTGCTCTGGTTTTCTATGAGAATGTGCGCTCCTTGAGTTGCCATTTTCATGATGGAGGGAGAGCAAAAATTGCTCATGGACATCTGTATGTTCAAACAAAATAAAGGAAGTTCCGAATTTCTTAATGTTTTCTACCATGCCGGCATGATCAGGATGGAAGTGTGTCACGAACAGATATTTTATTGCCTCTGGCTTAATTCATTTTTCTCTCATTTCGATCTTTTTTCCTTGCTTTTCCAAGGGTTCCCCCACTTTTTCTCCCTCTCTTCTTTCTCCCAAAAAGGAGTGGAAGAACCCGATTTCATTTTCCATTGACACTCCACACGGCTGAAGACGTGTGGAGTGTCAAAATTGCAGCGTTAATTTCGCCACCGCTTCCACATGCGCCGTGTGCGGAAACATGTCCACCGGTTGGATGTAGTCGACGCGATATTGTGCAGCCAAGGCATCGAGATCGCGGGCGAGGCTGGACGGGTTGCATGAGACGTAGACGACTGTTTTCGGGCGGACGTGGAGAATCGTTTCAAGCAACGCCCGGTCGCAGCCGACGCGGGGCGGGTCGACGATGATGACGTCCGGCTTCCAGCCTTCGTTCACCCATTTTGGCAGCCAATATTCGGCTTTGCCGACGACATAGTGCGTGTTGGTGAACCCATGCTTTTTGGCGTTGTTTTGCGCGTCTTCGATCGCTTCCGGAATCGTGTCCATGCCGCGCACTTCTTTGGCATCGCGAGCAAGCCACAAACCGATCGTGCCGACGCCGCAGTAAGCGTCAACGATCCGCTCCGTTCCGGTGAGGGCGGCCGCTTTTTTCACTTCGTCGTACAATTTCACCGTCTGCAACGGGTTGAGCTGGAAAAAGGCGCGCGCCGACAGTTCAAACGACAAATCGCCGAGCGTTTCTTGAATGTATTCGTCGCCGGCGAGCACTTCTGTCTCGTCGCCGAAAATAAGCGACGTTTTTTCGCCGTTGATGTTTTGCACGATCGATTTCACTTCTGGAAGACGGCGGCGGATTTCCTCGATCAACAGCTCTTTGCGCGGAATGTCTTTTGTCGCTGTCACAAGCACAAGCTGGATGTCGCCGGTATGAAAGCCGACGCGGGCGACGATCGTCCGCACGACGCCCATTCTTGTCCGCTCGTTGTAAATCGGGATGTGCAAGTCTTGCAAAATCGTTTTCACGATGTTCGTGACGCGCGTCGTTTGCGGATGCTGGACGCGGCATTCCGATAAATCGATGAGCCGGTGGGAGTTGAGGCCGTACAGGCCGGCGAGCACCTTCCCTTCCTTCATTCCAACTTGAAACTGGCTTTTGTTTCGGTAATGCCACGGGTTGTCCATGCCGATCGTCGGGCGGATGTCAAGCTTGTCGACATCGAGGCGCCGGGCATGGCGGCGGAGCGCCTGGATGACAATGTCGCGCTTCGCCTCGAGCTGCGCCTCGTACGCCAAGTGCTGCAACTGGCAGCCGCCGCACTGGTCATAGAGCGGACAGGGCGGCTTGATGCGGTTTGGCGAGCGCTTGCGGATGCGCTTGATTTTCGCCTCGGCGTAGGTTGGGTGGATGTCCGTCGCCTCAACGATGACTTCTTCACCCGGCAAGGCGCCGGGGACGAAGACGACTTGTTTTTGGAAATAACCGACCCCTTCGCCGTTAATGCCGATCCGTTGAATCGTCACGGGAAATTGCTCGCCTTTTTTGATTTTGATGTTCATTTGTTGCTTTGCCATATCGGTCCCTCTCATTCAATGCTTCGCCATAAATAAAGCGCCGCATAGCTGGCGTACGGCTTCCATCGTTCGCCAAGCGCCGCCATCTCTTTTGTGGTCGGCCGCTTCGGAAGCCCGAACCATTTTTCGACCGCCCGCTGCAAACCGATATCCGCCGGCGGGAAGACGTTTGGGCGGCCGAGGCCGAAGAGGAGGAAATTTTGCACGGTCCACGGACCGATGCCGCGCACGGCGGTCAGCCTCTCCATCACCTCGCCGTCTTCCATCTGCTCGAGTTCATCAAGCCGCAGCTTCCCCTCGGCAATGAGGCGCGACACATTGACGATATATTCGGCTTTCCGCCCGCTCAGCTGCAAGGCGCGCAAGTCCTCGTACGAGCGGGCCGCGATCTCTTCTGGGCGCGGGTAAAACCAAACGCCGTCCCGCTCCTCGCCGAACGTTTTCACAAACCGCTCTGTGAGCCGATAGCCGACTTTGAGATGAAGCTGTTGGTGGATCAAACATTTGACGAGGCAAAAATACAAATCAAAATCAAGCACCAACGGCAGCCCCTCATAACGGGCAAACAGCGGCGCCAGCTCGGTCGCCTGAAAGTAGCCGTGCACCGAGGCAAGGGGCGTCCGCCATTGAAACAGATGAGAAATCCGTTCGATGATCTCCTGTTGCCGCTCGGGATGCGGCCCCGACACGATAAAGCGCGGGGCGTCTTTCGCGCCGATGCTTTCCACCACGACAGGCACCTTTACGTCATCGAGATGAAGCGGCACGGTGACGCGCTGCCGCTCTAGATCAACCGCCAGCAGCGGATCGAGCGCCAATCGCTCCAACGCATGCGCAAAATCGTACGGCGCGGGCACGGTAATCGTTTGCTTCCACATCGTTCTCACCTTTCTCATTTGTCCGTGCCCCTATTATAACGAAAAACGCCCCGTCGAACCAACTTGTTGGCAGGACGAGGCAGCGGCATATGGTTCGGTTGACAGAACGAGGCGGGTTTTCGAATGGTCCAACACACAACGTTTCGTACCACTTTTGCGCTCAAGTGATGAAAGCGGCTTATGGGCGAAACAGCCGCGGATGGAGGCCCATCTTTTTCACCATCAACTCATCTAAGCTGGCAAACGTATACCCTTGTTTGCGCAAGTCGTCGATCACCTTCGGCAGCGCTTCGGCATTGTCTTTGGACACGGAATGCAACAGCAAAATCGCCCCCGGATGGATTTGTTTCATGATTTGGTCGTAAGCATATTGCCAGCCGCGCTGGCGGTCAGTTTGCCAGTCGACGAACGCAAGCGACCAAAAGACGTGATAATAGCCAAGGTCGCGGGCGAGAGATAACGTCCGTTCGCTGAAAATGCCGCGCGGCGGGCGAAGGTACGCCATCCCTTTTTGCCCGGTCAATTCCTCGGTCTTTTCTTTTACTTTTTCCAGCTCTTCACGGAACCGCTCTTCGCTTGCCGCCGTCAAATCGGGATGGTGCCATGAATGGTTGCCGATGATATGCCCTTCCGCCGCCATCCGTTTGACTAAATCGGGCGCTGTTTGCAAATAATGACCAGTGACAAAAAAGGCGGCTGGCACATGTTTTTCCTTTAACACGTCCAAAATTTGCGCCGTATAGCCGTTTTCATACCCGTTGTCAAATGTTAAATAGATCGTTTTTTCGCTCGTGTCGCCTAAATAAAAGGCGTCATATTTGGCGAGCAGTTCATCGAGCTCTTTTCCCGCCGATGGGGGCTCGTGGTTTTCGCTTCTCTTAAATCCCCAATGGATCGGCGCATTGCTTATGGCAAAAGCAGGGGCGGGAAAAAGCGCGAGCGCTAAAACGAGAGAAATGAGCCATCTCATGCCTAGTTCCTCCTTGGCCGCCATCTTTTCCTCTTTCTTATTGTTTTCACCCCTGACCGCTTTACGCGCGCCATTTTTTGCAAAAAAAGGCCCCAAAAGCAAACGCTTTGGGGACAGAGAAGAAAACGGGATCAGCTTGTTTGAATACCAATAGCCATGTGCTTGAAATTCAGCTCTCCTTCTTACTTGAACACCGGCTCTTTGAACTGAGCCAGCTTTTCAAGCGACGATTTTTCCACATCTTCATGCAAGCTGTTGCCGTGCGAATCCATCGTGACAACAGCAGTGAAGTTTTCGACGCGCAAATGCCACATCGCTTCGGGGATGCCAAACTCCAGCAAATCAACGCCTTCCACGGATTTGATGCAATCGGCGTAATATTGCGCCGCGCCGCCGATCGCGTTCAAATACACGCCGCCGTGTTCTTTTAACGCTTGCAGCGTCTTCGCGCCCATGCCGCCTTTGCCGATGACAGCACGAACGCCGAATTTTTTCATGATGTCGCCTTGGTACGGCTCTTCACGGATGCTTGTCGTCGGGCCGGCAGCTTTGGCGTGCCAGCGGCCTTCTTCATCTTTTAACATGACCGGGCCGCAATGATAAATGATTTGCCCGTTCAAGTCGACCGGCGCGTCATGGTCCATCAAATATTTATGAATGGCATCGCGGCCGGTGTAAATGATGCCGCTGATGCGGACGACGTCGCCGACGCGAAGCTGGCGCACTTGTTCTTCCGACAGCGGCGGAACAAGGTCGATGACGCGTGTGTCGCCTTGTTCAAGCGCCGCGGCTGCTTCCGCTTTTTCCAACTCTTTTGCAAAATCGACGTCTTCGCCGTCTTGGTACAGCCATTCGATGATCTCACCGGTCGCCGGGTCGATTTTCACGCCCATGCGCCGAAACGCCCAGCAGTTGTAGGCGACCGAAACGAAGAAGCTCGCCGGGATGCGGTGCATAACGCCGATTTTACAGCCAAGCAGCGTCGATTCGCCGCCAAAGCCCATCGTGCCGATGCCAAGTTTGTTGGCGTTTTCCATAATGTATTCTTCGAGTTGGCGCAATTCTTCAATCGGATTGACATCATCGACCGAACGGAACAGCTGCTCTTTCGCCAACTCATAGCCCGATGAGCGGTCGCCGCCGATGCCGACGCCGATAAAGCCGGCGCTGCATCCTTGCCCTTGCGCTTGGTACACCGCATGCAAAATGCATTTGCGGATGCCGTCAAGGTCGCGGCCGGCGCGGCCGAGCCCCTCGAGTTCACACGGAAGGCTGTATTGAATGTTTTTGTTTTCACAACCGCCGCCTTTTAAAATAAGGCGAACGTCAATGTAATCGTTTTCCCATTGTTCAAATTTGATGACCGGCACGCCTTCCCCTAAGTTGTCGCCGCTGTTTTTGCCGGTGAGCGAGTCGACCGAGTTCGGACGCAGCTTGCCGTTTTTCGTCGCTTCGACAATGGCGGCGCGGATCGCTTTTTTCATTTCGATTTGATTCACGCCGACCGGCACTTTGATTTTAAACGTCGGCAAGCCGGTGTCCTGACAGATCGGCGACACGTTTTCGTCCGCCATTTGAATGTTCTCGACGATCGTATCGAGCGCCATGGCCGCCCGCGTGCCGGCGTTTTCGCGCACTTTCGCTCGAGCGATCGCTCGGCGAACGTCCTTCGGCAGCTTCGTTGATGTCTCAACGATCAAGTCATACATGCTTTGCTGGAATTTTTCCATGCTGATTCCACGCCCTTTCCTTTTGGATCGCCCTATTGGCAGTTGTCTCATCTTCTTCTATTATACTGCTTTTTCTCGGTTATGGAAAAAATCTTTCTTTTCTGTCTCATCAGTCCCCCGCCCGCCTCATAGGAATGGGATAGAGGATCAGCGGCCAAAACGATTGACAAGCGGAGTGACTGTTGCCGATAATGAACGTTGGGACTTTGAATGGAAAGAGGAGAAGACCATGCGCTCATCCACCATGCCAGCCATTACACCGGCGTATGACCCTTGGGAAGCGTACGTCGATATTGAAGAATATGGAAAACTACAACTGACGAATATTGAGTTTACCACAACGACGCTTTGCAATATGCGCTGTGAGCATTGTGCTGTTGGCTATACGTTGACAATGAAAGATCCCGAGGCGCTGCCGCTTGATATGTTGCTCCGCCGGCTCGAGGAAATTCCGCATTTGCGGTCATTAAGCATCACCGGCGGCGAGCCGATGCTGTCATTAAAATCCGTCGAACAATACGTCGTTCCCCTTCTCCGCTACGCGCACGAGCGCGGGGTGCGGACGCAGCTCAATTCGAACTTGACGTTGGATTTGTCTCGCTATGAACCAGTCATTCCGTATTTGGATGTGCTCCATATCTCGCACAACTGGGGGACGATCGACGACTTTGTCGAAGGTGGTTTTGCCATGATGGAGCGGAAGCCGACGCGCGCCCAACGCGAGAAATACTTCCAGCGCATGCTTGACAATGCAAAAGCGCTGGCAAATGCCGGCGTGATGGTATCGGCGGAAACGATGTTAAACAAACGAACCGTCCGCCACTTGGAAACGATCCACCGCCAAGTTGTCGAGGCAATGGGTTGCCGGCGCCATGAAATCCATCCGATGTATCCGAGCGATTTTGCCAGCGCTTTAGAGACGTTGAGCTTGGACGAATTGCGCGAAGCGATTCACCATTTGCTTGACATTCGCGACGAAAACGTCTGGATGCTGTTTGGCACGCTGCCGTTTTACCCGTGCAGCGACAACGAAGAAGATGTGCGCCTATTGAAGCGGCTGTATGAAAGCAAAAACGTCACCGTGCGCAACGATCCAGACGGACGTTCACGGCTCAATGTCAATATTTTCACCGGCGATGTCATCGTCACCGATTTCGGTGATGAACCGCCGCTTGGCAACATCATTCACGATTCGCTGCCAGACGTGTATGACAAATGGCGGCGCTCAAAGCTTGCTAGGGAGCTTCTTTGCCACTGCCCGTCGGCACGCTGCCTCGGACCGAACGTCCTTGTGAAGCAGACGTATTACCGCGGCGTCGATTTTACGAAGCGGTCCGCGCGCATTGGCCGATAAAAAACGTCAAGGAGCTTTTCCTTGACGTTTTATCTTGGCTGTTCACTCACCACATATGACATGTACAGGCGATCCTGCACCGGAATCCACGCCCCAACCCCTCTTGTCGTCACGTTTTTGACGACAATTTTCTTTTTGTTTCCTTTGAGCACGACGTACACTTCCCCGTATGTTACTTTCCCTTTTTCATTCACCGCCGGAGCGTACGCGTACAAATAACCTATTTTTTTCGCCGGTACGTTGTACGGTTGGTCTTTTTTCGTGCCAAGGCCGACAACCGTGCTGAAAGAGAGCGGCAAGTTCGTCTTTTCCATCGCTTTGTTTAACATCATCCGCTTAACCGCGTCTTCATTCGGCACTTTCACCGTCAACCCGCCGCGGACGTATTTTTGCATTTCTTGTTTATAGTACAACTTTTGCGCCGTATCGCCGCCGCGGTTATCAAGGAAATTCGTGTTGACCTTTTGATATTCCCAGTTCGTCGACGTTTCGATCGACTGGTAATTGAGCGGCCATTGGCCTAAATAAATCGTCGCTCGATAGCCAACGGCCCATGGCGTGTCGGTCGCCGAAGATTCATTAAAGAGATGGATCAATTCGGGATTCTCAATTTTCACATTCGCCGATCTTAACAGCTGTTTTGTAAACGAGCTCGGTTCCAAATGCGGCAAATCTTGTGTCGGGTTCGGATACGTATTTTCTTTCGATATATCAATCACCGCACCGGGCGCCGGTTTGCCGGCAGCCGCCAGCGCCGAAAACGCCGCCGCATAAAGAAGAAGCACGCTCACGAACAGCGAAACAGCCCACTTTTTCATCGTCTTCACTCCTTTCTTCCCACGTTATTCACTGTTAGTTTCTTTCAAAATGCGCCGTTTATCCGCGGCGGTGAAAATTTTCCCCGTTTGGCGCCCCACTTCCCGCACCCGCCAAAAAAACACCCGGACGGCGAATACCCGGATGCAGTCACTTACAGCAAGTAAAAACCGATGCCCATGATCGTATAGGCAGCGAGCAATGTTGCTCCTTCAAACCAGTTCGTATCACCATCATTTGACAGCACGATCATCAAAAGGACGGAAGCAGCCATCGCCACCAGCTCAGGAAGTGAAAAGACAAGCGGCATTTTTTCCGGAAACAAAAGCGAAACGAGCACAAGCACCGGCGCAACGAACATGGCGATTTGCAATGTCGAGCCGACGGCAATTTCCACCGCGACATTCATTTTGTTTTTGTACGCCATAATCACCGCGGAAGCGTGCTCCGCCGCATTGCCGACGATGGCCACGATGATGATCCCGATAAACAGCTCGCTCCAGCCGAATGACTCGGCGACCGTTTCAAACGTATGAACGAGCCGTTCCGATAAATAGGCGACCGCAACCGTCGCCAGCGCCAAAATGGCGGTCGCTTTCCCTTTGCCCCATTCGGGCTCTTCATGTTCTTCCACTTCTTCTGATTTATGCTGATATACGCCGCGATGGGTGACAAGCCGGAAATAAAGGGCAGCGGCGTAAAGCAAGATCATGATGATCGAAATGCCAACGCTCAACGCGACTTGTTCGCTGTGATTCATATGCATGGTAAACACTTCCGGAATGACAAAAGCGATGAAGATAGCAAAAGTCAGCAGCCCGGCATTATGACGAGCATCATAAATGTTGAATTCTTGCCGCTTATATTTTAGTCCGCCGACAAAAAACGATAGCCCAGCCACCAAAAGCAAGTTCCCGAGCACCGAACCAGTTAAGGAAGCGAGCACGACGTCAACGAGTCCAGCCTGCAAGGCAAAAATGGAAATGATCAGCTCGACCGCGTTGCCAAACGTCGCGTTCAACAGCCCGCCAATGCGCGGTCCGGCGACGATCGCCAAGCTTTCCGTCGCTCGCCCCATATAGCTGGCGAGCGCAATGATCGTCAAACAGTACAGCACAAACATCAAGACAGTCGGCCAATGAAGAAACCCGCCGATGACCGACACCGGCACGCCGATCCATGTCATCCAAGCAAACACCTTGTTCATTTCTCTTCCACCTTTCCTCTTGATTGTTTTCGTTGCATTGACCGCCGTTTCTATGTACGATGGATAAGGGCATTCATTCGCCCTGGGAAACATCCGGCCTCGCTTGTTTGATTGGCCTGCGATTTCAACTGAAATGGGGATGCACGATGCGTTTTGCCATCTTAACCGGGATTGTCGCCGTCTCTGGTCTATCGCAAGGGATGTTGCTGCCGCTTTTGGCGATGCTTCTTGATGAAAACGGCGTCTCTTCGTCCGTTAACGGGGCGCACGCCGCCGCCCTGTATATCGGTGTCTTGACCATTTCGCCATTTTTGGAACGGCCGCTGAGACGCTATGGCTATCGGCTCCTCATTCTCCTTGGTGGTTTCATTGTAATATGTTCGCTTATTCTTTTTCCACTTTTTCCTTCTCTTTTCTTTTGGCTTGTTCTTCGCTTTGCCATCGGCATCGGCGATCATATGCTTCATTTTGCGACACAAACATGGATTACGGACTTTTCGCCGCCGACTGAACGCGGACGGCGATTGTCGCTGTATGGGTGGGCGTTCGGCCTCGGCTTCACCATCGGCCCGCTGTTGGCTTCACTCGCTTCGGTCGAGAAGGCGCTTCCGTTTTATTTAGCTGCTCTCCTTAGTTTCGCCGGTTGGATCGGCGTCTTTTGGCTGCCGAACGAAAAACCAAAGCCGCTTGAACGTTCTTCGTCGGCGGCCGGTCGGTTTATTGGCGCTTGGAAACAGGCATGGCCAGCGCTTTTGTTGCCGTTTGCCTACGGTTTTTTAGAAGCGGCTGTCCATTCCATCTTCCCGCTGTACGCCTTGCGTGAGCGGATGAGCGCTGAGCAGATCGCCTTCATCTTGCCATGCTTCTCGCTTGGGGGCATCATCTTTCAGCTTCCGCTCGGAGCGCTCAGCGACCGGTTCGGGCGGCGCGAGATCATCACCGGTGCACTCTTGGCCGGCGCCGGTTGTTTTTTGATTGCCCTCACTGTCGGTGCGTCCACGGTTGGGTTGGCTGCTTGTTTGTTCACCGCTGGCATGTTTACCGGCTCGCTCTTCTCGCTCGGCATCGCCTATATGACCGACCTGTTGCCGAAAGAGCTGCTTCCCGCCGGCAATTTGTTGTGCGGGATGCTATACAGTCTCGGCAGCATGACGGGCCCGCCGCTTGCCGGCAGCGTGGTTGATCTCTCTGCTCGCGCCTTTTTCCTTGCGGTCAGCGCTGTCCTCCTCGTTCCGGCCATTTGCCTCGTCAGCCGCCGGGAACAGGAAACAGCGGCTTGACCGTTTTTTGTTTTTTATTTTTTTCAAAAAAATCGTTGACCATTTTGTTCCCTCTGTTATATAATAAAACCAAGATATCAAGTTTCTGTTTTAAAACAGTATAAAGGAGTGGCGATCATGAGCAGAACGGAACGGAAAAATATGATCGAGTTTATCGAAAAAGTGCGGGGATTGTCGCGCGAGGAACTCGCCTATATGACCGATGCAGAAATTGAATACATTTATGAGCGCTATTACCACCATCACGAAGAAATCGTTGAATAAAGCGGCGGCGGCTCGATGCGCCTGTGTTTGCATGAAAGGAAAGGTGCCCTCCAAAAAGGGAAGGGCACCTTTTTTTGATTTCCATCTATACACATAAAACGACCGCCGGGGCACAATATTACAATATGTTGTGCTATGTTGAACGAAGAACCACCTTTTGAGGCAGCTTCTTTCAATGATAGCCGTTTTGGCCGTTGGCACTGCCACTCGTCTTATGCTTTGGTCTGTTTTTTCCTTTTTGCTTCGTGCCCCCGTCTTTTTTCGTATGTTTCGTCATCTTGATCCCCCCTATGCCAAGATCCCCTGCATTGTTACGATATCCCGCCTCGGCACCGTTTATGCACGCTAACGCTGCCGTCTTTTCCCTTCGCGCTCACAGTCAAACATGGCGTTGAGTTCCCCGCCCAAGACAAGAATCATGCCGGACAAATAAAACCAAACCATCAACACGATCATCCCGCCAAGGCTGCCATACATCGCCGTGTAATCGGCAAAGTTGTTGACATAATACGCGAACGCCAGCGACGCCGCAATCCAGCCGGCGGTGGCAAACAGCGCGCCGCGCACGACGTTGACGCAGCGAAGCTGTTTGTTCGGCGCGAAATAATAAAGGGCAGTAAAGACAGCAAACAATAACAGCGAACTCGTCACCCAACGAAACGCGTTCCAAACCTCCAAAAACTGTTGCGACAACCCGAGAGCAGAGAACAAAAACAGCCCGATTATCCGCCCGAAGACCGGAAGCACGAGGGCAACGATGATGACAACGATCATGCCGAGCGTCAACACAATCGACAGCCCGCGTACGATCCAAAACGGCCGGTCTTCTTGCACATCATAAGCGCGGTTGAATGCCCTCATAATGGCACTCATGCCATTAGACGCTGACCAAATAGCTGCGATGATGCTAAACGACAACAATCCCCCATTTTGCTCATTCATGAGACGATAAACGTTCGTCTCGATGAGGTGAAGCGCCTCTTTCGGGGCGTATTGCCGCACGAGCGCAAGCACATCTTCATGCGGAATCGGCAAATACGCCAACAGCGTCATTAAAAACAACAAAAACGGAAAGAGCGACAGAAGAAAGTAATACGCCAATTCCGCCGACAAACGCGGGATTTCATCTTCCGTAAAACGGCGGGCCAACTCACGGATGAACGCCAAATTTACGACCATCGGCTGCCCTCCTTCCCCGTTTTTCCCTAGACGGGTGCGCCGCCCTCAAAGTCATTTTGTTTCCTCCACACCAAGTCGATGGTCGCGGATGATCCTCTCAAGCAAATGCTCGCACCCTGAGCGGACGAGGCGATACACTTCGGCAAAATTCCCGGTATAATACGGATCAGGCACATCGTCTTTTTCCCGGTCGGGAACAAAGTCAAGCAACCGGGCGAGCACCGCTTTCGAACGGGATCCAGCCAATCGGCGCAAATCGTTCAAGTTGGCTGCGTCCATGGCGATGATGTAATCAAATTCTTCCAAGTCACGATGATTCACTTGCCGGGCGCGGATGCCGGAGTAGTCGATCTTATTTTCAGTCAAAACCCTTCTTGTCCCCACATGCGGCGGCTCACCGACATGCCAGCTGCCTGTTCCCGCCGAATCAACGGCAATCAGACCGTCAAGCCCCCGCTCTTTCACCAAATGACGGAAGACCGCTTCCGCCATCGGCGAGCGACAAATGTTTCCAAGACAAACAAACAGCACTTTAATCATCCAAACAGCCACCCCTCTCTCTATGTCCACGGTGCTTTCCACCGTTAGTTTTCCTTCATTTCTTTTCATCTAGCCCTTTTTGTCCCTAGAAGGACGGGGATGTAACGAAAAAACAACTCCAGCGGGGGAGCGTGTGCGAATGGGCCAACAACTTTTGTGCGCGTTCACGACAACCATTTTGAAGAAAACGAGGTGTTTCACCAACCTTTTAGACTGGCACTATGCATGTGCACCTACATTTTACCACATCATCCGTTTTTCATCAGAAAAGCAAGCCAGGCAATCTCTCCCCATTCTTCCTGCACCTATGGTACAATACATAGTAACTTGCCATGAAAGGAGTAAACGAATGGATTTATCAAAACGGTCGGCGGAAAACGTCGCCTACATGATCGAACAGTTGAAGCAAAAGTTGAAAGTGCTGAACTTGGATGCCATCAAGCCGTCCCATTTTTCCGAGGAATGGTACGATGAGTTGAGAGACATTTACGAGATGGTGATGAAACGCGAGACGTTCAGCCCAAGCGAAATGCAGGCGATTGTCGAAGAGCTCGGAAGCCTGCGCAAAAAATAACGCTCCCATCTGCTGCTAGGCAGGCAATGCAGCTGTTTCGTATAAAAACAATTCCTATCGAAAAACTATGATTGACATTATCGTCAATTGTGCTAAAATTTTAATCAATTAAATGACATGCGTTGCATACGTTGCTCGGGAGTGAGGGAGGAATTGGCTCAATGAACTCCGTCAACCTGCCGCCTATAGCAAAGTGCCAATTCCAGCTAAAGAAGATCTTTAGTAAAATAAGGGGCACCCTTTCTCCCGCTCTTTCTGATTCATGCAAGGAAGGATTTTCGCCGCCGAATTGCCGTTTGGCCGCTATATATCCGACTAATTACGTGGATTTTCTTTGATTTTGTGAGGAGGAGAAACCGATGCTCACGTATGATCAGTGGGAAAAGGCGGAAAAACCGTCTTTTCCGTCCGATAATGAAACAAAAGGGGCGCTTGACGTCCTTGCTTGGGCGTATCGCGAATACGGCGATGAGATCGTATACGCGTGCAGCTTCGGCATCGAGGGGATTGTGCTGATTGATCTCATCTCCCAAGTCAAACCGGACGCCGAAATCGTCTTTTTGGATACCGGCCTGCATTTTCCAGAGACGTACGATACGATCGCGAAAGTGAAAGAAAAATATCCGTCGCTTCGCATCGTGATGAAGCAGCCGCGCTTGACGTTGGAAGAACAGAAGGCGCAGTTTGGCGACGAGTTATGGAAACGCGACCCGAACAAATGCTGTGAGCTGCGCAAAGTCATTCCGCTGCGCGAGGTGCTGACCGGGGTGACGGCGTGGATTTCCGGCTTGCGCCGCGAGCAATCGCCGACGCGGCGGCATGTCGAGTACATTAACAAAGACGACAAGTTCCGTTCTATTAAAGTCTGTCCGCTCATTCACTGGACGTGGAAAGACGTATGGAATTACGTGTACAAACGCCATCTCCCGTACAATGTGCTCCACGACCGCGGCTACCCGAGCATCGGTTGCGCCCCGTGCACCGCTCCGGCTACAGATCCGAACGACTTGCGCTCCGGGCGCTGGGCCGGCCAAGGAAAGACGGAATGCGGTCTCCATCTCGCTTAAGGAGAGAAAAACGATATGCTCCTTGCCATTGCTTTGATCGCATCCTTTTTCTTCGCCATGAACATCGAGGCGAGCGGCGCGGCGGCCTCGATAGGCGTCGCTGATGAATCGGACGCCATTCCGAATCGTCAAGCTGCTGTTTGACAGCGACGTCTATACGGTCATCGCCATCTTGAGCGTCTGCTTGGCGTCATTAGCCTGAAAAAAGAACGCTTGCCTCATGAACATGGCAGCGGCATTTCACAACATCTATCAATCTAGGAGGTTATGAACATGAGCGTAAGCATCCCGCATGGCGGCACATTGATCAATCGTTGGAATCCGGACTATCCGCTTGATGAGGCGACCAAAACGATCGAGCTCTCCAAAGCCGAACTGAGCGACTTGGAGCTGATCGGAACGGGCGCCTACAGCCCTCTCACTGGTTTTTTAACGAAAACGGATTACGACGCGGTTGTTGAAACAATGCGTCTGTCTGACGGCACCGTCTGGAGCATTCCGATCACGCTCGCGGTAACAGAAGAAAAAGCGAAAGAGCTCGCCGTCGGCGATAAGGCGAAACTCGTTTATCGTGGCGACGTCTACGGCGTCATTGAGATCGCTGACATTTACCGCCCAGACAAAACGAAAGAAGCGAAGCTCGTTTATAAAACGGATGAACTTGCTCACCCAGGCGTGCGCAAACTGTTTGAAAAACCGGATGTGTATGTCGGCGGGGAGATTACGCTTGTCAAACGGACCGACAAAGGCCAATTCGCCTCGTTTTATTTTGATCCAGCAGAAACGCGGAAAAAGTTTGCTGAGTTTGGCTGGAACACCGTTGTCGGCTTCCAAACGCGCAATCCGGTTCACCGCGCCCATGAATACATTCAAAAATGCGCGCTCGAGATCGTTGATGGCTTGTTTTTAAACCCACTCGTCGGCGAAACGAAAGCGGACGATATTCCGGCTGACATCCGGATGGAAAGCTATCAAGTGCTGCTGGAAAACTATTACCCGAAAGACCGCGTTTTCCTCGGCGTCTTCCAAGCTGCGATGCGCTATGCCGGTCCGCGTGAAGCCATTTTCCACGCGATGGTGCGCAAAAATTTCGGCTGCACGCACTTCATCGTCGGCCGCGACCACGCTGGTGTCGGCAATTATTACGGTACGTATGATGCGCAAAAAATCTTCTTGAACTTTACGGCTGAAGAGCTTGGCATTACGCCGCTCTTTTTCGAACATAGCTTTTACTGCACGAAATGCGAAGGGATGGCATCGACAAAAACGTGTCCGCATGACGCGAAATACCATGTCGTCCTTTCCGGCACGAAAGTTCGTGAAATGCTGCGCAACGGCCAAGTGCCGCCGAGCACGTTCAGCCGCCCGGAAGTGGCAGCCGTCTTGATCAAAGGGCTGCAAGAACGCGAAACGGTCGCCCCGTCAGCGCGCTAAAGGAGGATCGCGATGAGCACGAACATCGTTTGGCATCACACATCGGTCACAAAAGAAGATCGTCGCAAGCGCAACGGCCATCATAGCGCCATCCTTTGGTTCACCGGGCTGTCCGGCTCCGGCAAATCGACGGTGGCCAACGCTGTCTCCAGACGACTGTTTGAGCTCGGCATTCAGAATTATGTCTTAGACGGCGACAACATCCGGCACGGGCTCAATAAAGATCTCGGCTTTTCCGCCGCCGACCGGACGGAAAACATCCGCCGCATCGGCGAAGTGGCAAAGCTGTTTGTCGACAGCGGCCAGTTTGTGCTGACGGCGTTCATCTCGCCGTTTGCCGAAGACCGGGCGCTCGTCCGCCGCTTAGTCGAAGAAGACGAGTTTATCGAAATTTACGTCAACTGCCCGCTTGAAGAATGCGAAAAGCGCGATCCGAAAGGGCTGTATCAAAAAGCTCGCCGCGGGGAAATCCGTGAATTTACGGGCATCGACTCGCCGTACGAGGCGCCGGAAGCACCGGAGCTGACGATCGAAACACACCGTTATTCGGTTGACGAATGTGCCGAGCAAGTGCTCGCCTACCTGCGCGAGCGAGGAATGATCCCGGCCGCGAAAACAGACTGATTCCCCCGTCCTCTGCCAAAAAAGAACGGGAGGTCATTTGACAAGGTCGTTTTCATCCCAAGGGAGACCATTTACAATAAAAGCAGCCGAGCATCCATGCCGCTTTCCAGCGGCTGGCTGAATCATGCACGAAGGGGCTGAAACAACGATGGGCAAAGTATATCTTGTCGGCGCCGGCCCCGGCGACCCGGAACTCATTACCGTCAAAGGATTAAAATGCATCCAGCAAGCGGATGTCATTTTGTACGACCGTCTCATCAATGAAGAGTTGCTTTCATATGCCAAGCCGGACGCCGAACTCATCTTTTGCGGCAAGCTGCCCGGCTTTCATGCCATGCAGCAGGAAACGATCAACCATGCGCTCGTCTGGCATGCCAAAAAAGGAAAAACGGTCGTCCGCTTAAAGGGCGGCGATCCGTTCGTGTTCGGGCGCGGCGGCGAAGAGGCCGAGGCGCTGGCCAAACATGGGATCGAATTTGAGATCGTTCCCGGCATCACCTCCGCCATCGCGGCGGCGGCTTATGCCGGCATCCCTGTCACCCATCGCGCGTTCAGCTCAAGCGTCGCCTTTGTCACCGGGCATCGGCGCGACGGAAGTCGTGACGAGATCAAATGGGAAAGCCTCGCCAAAGGCATCGATACGATCGCCATTTACATGGGGGTTCATCACTTGCCATACATTTGCGGCCAGCTGATGAAATACGGCAAAGCGCCGGAGACACCGGCGGCGGTCATCGAATGGGGAACGACAACTGCTCAACGCACCGTCACCGGCACGCTCGCGACGATCGCCGGAATCGCCGCCAAGGAAAACATCCAAAATCCGAGCATGATCATGATCGGAGACGTCGTCCGGCTGCGCGCCAACATTCAATGGTTTGAGCCGTTGCTTGCGTCATCCGCAGCCGCTGGCGCAACATCGTGAGGCGATGGCGATGGAAGCTGTTTTATATGTCAGCCACGGCAGCCGCATTGCCGCCGCGCGCCATGAAGCGGCGCGTTTCGTCGAACAGTGCCGGAGGGCCATCGATATTCCGATTCAAGAGCTATGCTTTGTCGAGCTCGCGGAACCGGACATTGTCACCGGCGTTGACCGTTGTGTCGCCCAAGGGGCGACACGCGTCATCGTCGTTCCGCTTCTCCTTCTTTCTGCAGGGCATGCCAAACACGATATTCCAGCAGCATTGGACATCGCGAGACGGCGCCATCCGTCCGTTGATATCCTCTGTGGCGCTCCGTTCGGCGTCCATGAAGCAATGATCGACATCATGATCGACCGCATCAGCGAACAGTCCGCACCGCTTGACGGTGAATCGATGATCCTTCTTGTCGGCCGCGGCAGCAGTGATCCAGACACGAAGCGCGACATGTCCGCCATCGCTGCGCTTTTAAAAGAAAAAACGAACGTGCCGCACGTGGACGTTTGTTTTCTCGCTGCCATCCGCCCGACGCTTGATGAAGGGCTCGAACGGGCCCACGCATCGGCGTATCGGCGTGTGTTTGTCGTCCCGTACTTATTGTTTACCGGCGTCTTAATGAAAACGATCGAACGGAGGCTGCAGGGGTTCTCTGTTTCCGACAAGCAGTGGCATTTATGCTCTTACCTAGGCGATCACCCGCGGCTTGTGCTGCTCATTCAACAACAAGTATTATCGCTATCATCCGTAAAAAAAGGAGCTTGAACCATCAAGCTCCTTTTTTCATGTATTTTCCGCCTCATCTATTATATGATGGAAGCAGAACAACCGTGATGAAGGAGGACTCATCGGCGTGAAAAGAGTTCATGTCATCGTGGAAGGGCGCGTGCAAGGCGTCGGGTTTCGATACTTCGTCCAACACGAAGCGCTAAAACGGCAGCTGACCGGTTGGGTGAAAAACAATGATGACGGAACAGTGGAAATGGAAGTTCAGGGGAATGAAAGCGCCCTTCAACTCTTTTTGGACACCATTGAAGCCGGAACGATGTTTGCCAAAGTCGCCCGCATGCACATCGAGCCGCGCGATGTCCGCTCCGATGAAAAACAATTTCGCATTATGTACGGGAGCGGCTTTTGACAACTAGGCTCATCCCCTCAAGCAGCGGCCTTCCCGGCTTTTTCGGCCATCGGGCCGGCAGAAGCGCCGGCCCGATGGCCAAAATCCGAAGGGACAGCGTCTTCCTTGCTTTTCTGATCGCCAAACCAAAAGCGGTTCTGCCTTTCCCGCGCTTCTCGCCGCTCACGCCGGCCGCAAATGCGGCGCCGCATAGTGGAAATATGTCTCCAAGATGGCCATGTTCGCCTGCTCATTTTTTCCCCGCGCTTCGCGACAAAGCGGGTCGAACATGTCGACAGCGGAGGGCGGGTATTCGCCGCATATGTCCACGCCGAGCACTTTTTTATGGAATAAAAGCAACCGCAGGCAGGCGAGCAGCTGGGATAGCGGAATCACTCCTTGATCCCAGTTCGTGACCGCGTCTTCGCGGCGAAGAGCGTCTTTATCGATGCTGATATAGATGCTTCCGGTCGGGATGGCCTCGATGAGCGCTTTTGGCCATTCATCATGATCATCAAATGGAAGAACAGTCATGTTCGGAGATAAACGGAGTTGATGCGAAGAAGCAGTTGGGCCAACGATAACGACTTTTTGCAACCGCGGATGCTTAAGTGCATAGGAGACCCATGAGCCGCACGAAATGACATCATCCCCTCCTTCAGCATCCGTATGGCGGTCAAAAAGCACAAGCGTAAACGGTTCGTTGATTTCTTTAAGCAATAAATACGTGACATAATGATAGTTGCCGCTGCCGATCAGCACCGCCCCGCGCTTCCGCCGCCGCTCAAGCCGCCGCTCAATTTCAGCAAGCGCCGCTTCGCTGCAATACAAATTCGTCTCCGGCACGTCGGCAAGATCGACCCATTCGTGCGGAAACTGAAACAGCCGCTTTTGCGGTCGGTACACGCCGTCAAAATTCAGTATCGTGACACCATTGCCTTGAACCCCCATCGATCATCACCCTTCTTTCGTTGAATCAGCATTCAACGCTTTGTAGGTGCGGATGAGTCCAAGATGTGTCTCTTTTTTTATTATACAATAGGAGTCGAAATATTTCCGCTCACACGCCTCGGTCATGTACAATAATAGAAAAACAAACAGCAAGGAGGGAGCCGCTTGCAACCGATCGACACGGCCGCTGTACAAGAGGCGCTGAATCGTTTTGCCAATCGTGACGTGTATATTCATTTGGAAACGACGAACGGAGCATACGCCTCCCATCATAACGAAGGTTTTTATTCCGTCGGCGCCTACATCCGCAATGCCTGCATCCGCTTCACCCGCGGCAAGATCACCGGCCCCGGGCCATATCGCGTCGGACTGAAGCTTGATCTTGGCTGGGTGTACGCCGAAGGGCTGACCCATTGGGAATGGACAGAAAAAGGACAGTTGCTGCTAGCAGGCCATGATGATCAAGGGAAATTGGCCGTGGCTCTCGAACTGAGCAACGAACCGTTTGTGTAAGGAGGGAGTTCCGTTGAACGAACGACATGTGCTCGTTGTTTTTCCCCACCCGGACGATGAAGCGTTCGGTGTGTCGGGAACGATTGCCGAGCATGCGCAAAACGGCACGCCGGTGACGTACGCTTGCTTGACGCTCGGAGAAATGGGGCGCAATATGGGCGTGCCTCCGTTTGCCAACCGCGAAACGCTTCCACACATCCGCAAGCAAGAACTGGAGGAAGCATGCCGCATTCTTGGCATTCATGATTTGCGCCTGCTCGGCTATCGCGACAAGACGGTCGAGTTTGAGGATGAAGAAGAGCTGGCTGACCAGATCGCCGCCATCGTGGCAGAAACGAATCCATCGCTTGTCATTACGTTTTACCCCGGCTACAGCGTCCACCCCGACCATGATGCGTGTGGAGCCGCTGTCATCCGCGCCTTAAAGCGCTGGCCGAAAGAAGAACGGCCAACCGTCCATTGCGTTGCGTTTGCGAAAAACTGCGAACAAGACCTTGGCCAGCCGGATGTCGTGCGCGATGTCAGCTCGGTGATCGATACGAAGCTGGCCGCCATTCGCGCCCACCGTTCGCAAACCGAAGGACTGATGCAAGCGGCATCCAAACGCGGCGATGCACTTGCTTGGCTCAAAACAGAACGGTTTTGGACGTATCGGTGGGATGACTAAACGTATACAGGCGCCGGCCGCACCTCCAAGCTGGCTGAACCGGCACGGCCGGCCCGCCGCCGAAAAAAGGAAGCCCGCCTTTCACGTGAGGCTTGGGCGCCTTTTTCGTTGGCATAGGCAGTGAAGAAAACACCAGCCCGCCCAACCGGATCCGGAACAGGCATTGTTTCCGCTGGAATGTTTCAGATGGGTTGCAATCCGAAAGCGGCCTCGGCGGCCAGATCCCCTTTCAGCACGGTGATGGCTTTTCCTTCGAGCTGAACCCTCTCGCCTGCCACCATCACCCGCACAATGCCGCCGCGGGCTGAAGCTTGGTAGCCGACTAACGTCGCGGTGAACGCATCGACAATATACATCGGAATGTTCATTGCTCTTTCCCTCTTTCTCCGTTTCGTTCTTTTTCGTTCGCCAATAGCTGGGCCAACTCTTCATCCCATCGGCCGCGCTGCCGGAAGGAATCAGCAGCGAGCGCCTGAAACAGCCGCTTCCGTCCCTCAGCGTCCTCCACTTCGCGCAATACGATGCCGCGGGCCCGCTGCAAAAACTCAAGATACAGCCTGTACTCTTCGCCATACTTCTCCTCAAGCTCGCGGCGAATGCGGCGGGCAACCGCCGGACTTGCCCCTCCGGTCGACACGGCAATTGTGAGCGGACCGCGGCGGACAACAGCGGGAACGTGAAAATCACACCGCTCCGGATCATCCACGACATTTACGAGTTGACCGGGTGCTGCTGCTTGCGTCACCGCTTCATTCACCTTGCGATCATTCGTCGCGGCAATCACCAAAAAGGCCTCCGCCAAATCGTCTGGGTCAAACCGCTTTTTCTTCCAAACGATCATCCCCCCCGCGGCCAACGCTTGAAGCTCCGGCTCCGCTTCAGGCGCAATCATCACGATTTCCGCCCCTGCCTCTAACAATCCATGAATTTTCCTTGCCGCCACCTTCCCGCCGCCGACAACGACCGCCCGACGGCCGCGCAAATGAAGAATGACCGGGTATCCCATTGCCTCTTCCTCCCCGCCACGAAATCACTTTATGCTAAAATGCACGAATTCCCTCCGTCAACTTTTGGCGATGGGAACATTTGAACACCGCCGTCCCTTTCCTGTTCGTCCAAGCGGTGAAGGAATCGTGGATCAAACACCTGGCCATCCGCTCGGCGCGACGGAGGCGATGTTGAGATAAAAAAGAAGCCGTGCGTCACACGGCCTTTTTTTCATTATATCATCATATCATCCTTCTTTGACTTCCTGAAGCCATTTTGCCAACCGCTCGTTCTCCTTTTTCATATGATCGAGCCATTGCGGCAACAGTTTGGCCATCGCTTCCTTGTCGTTATTCTCCATCGCCTGTCTTGTTTGTTCATGAAGCATATGGAGCCGCTGTTTTTCTTCTTTCGTCATCCAGCGTTTCTTTTTATGTAACTGTTTCAGCTCTTGCTTGAACTGTTCTTTCGTGATTTTTTTGTCAGCAAGCTGGTCGATGAGTCGATCAAGCGCCGCTTCTCGTTCTTTTTTCATTTGCTTGCAATGTGCCTTGATCGCTCGTTTCACCTTTTCGTCATCCAACTGCTGGCGCAGCGTTTTCCGTTCCTCCAGCACTTTTTTCCATTCACCGATCTGCTCTGGCGTGTACGTTTGCACCATTTCCATCCACTTTTGCTCATCAAGCGCCCTGTGCTTCCACATATGGCCGGCCGGCATATGGACATCAACGGCTTCGCCGCTCTGGCCAGCAGCAGCCACCGTCGACGGCATCGTCAGCACAAGGGCGGTGAAAAAAGCTAACCATACGTTTTTCACGATTTCATCACTCCTTTTTTGTCTAGAGATGTTCTTGCTATTTCTTCCATCAAGAGAATGCCCCCGTTCCCTCCTTTCTTTCATTCATCGTCCTCCCTTATTTTCCCCATTTTTTGGCCATTTTTGCATAAAAAATGGGAAGATTGGCTTTTCAGCGAATCTCCCCTTCTTGGCATTCAGCGAAATTTTTCCTCAATGCGCCGCCCGTAGTCGCGCAGCGCCTTCGAATTCGTCTGCCCCCGCTTTTTCATCAATTCGGCCAAACGAAGCTGTTTTTCCGTCCTCTTTTTCTCCAGCTCCCGTTTTTCCTCATCATCCTCGCAGCAACGAAGCAAGTCCTCGAGCGTCAAAAGCTCTTTGCGCAGCTCCGCTTCTTCCCTCACATAGCCGGCGTTTTTCAGCAACAAATACCCGAGCCGCAGCTCCTCTGGAATGCGGGAAAGGTCTTCAATCTCAAGCGGTTTGCCGAAGCCGGGCAAGTTGTCGAACTCGCCGTTTTTCATCGCTTCGCGAATTTTCTCCTCGGCGATGCGCCAAAATCCGTCCATGTTACGTCAGCTCCTGCGCCTGCCGCCTCACGCGCTGCCCGTTTAAGAACCGGACGAGCTCGTCATACGGAAGCGGCGGGGAAAAATAATAGCCTTGCGCCTCGTCGCACCGTTTTCCTTGCAAATAAGCCGCTTCGGTCTCCGTTTCGACCCCTTCAGCCAGCACCTTTACACCTATATTATGCCCGAGTCGGATGATCGCCGGCAAGATGACATCTTTTTTTCCTTGAATATGCTGAACGAACGAACGGTCGATCTTCAGCCGATCGATCGGCAAATCCGTCAAGTAGCTGAGCGAACTGTAACCAGTGCCGAAATCATCCATGCTGATCGTCACACCAAGCCCCTTCAGTTTCGAGAGAATATCAAGCGCACGTTCTGTATCCATGGTCATCCGCTCCGTAATTTCCAGATCTAAATGGTGCGGCGGCAGCCCGGCGTCGGCGAGCAGGCGGGCGAGTTTATCCACAAATCGGCGGCTTTCAAATTCATATGGCGATAAGTTGATGGAAACGGACAAGTCAGGAAAACGATCAAGCAGTTGCTTCGTCTGCTCACAAGCCGTGCGGATGACCCATTCATTGATCGGGATGATCATGCCGGTCTGTTCGGCAACCGGGATAAACAATGACGGCGAAACCATCCCTTTTTCCGGATGGCGCCAGCGAATCAACGCCTCCATGCCGATCACTTGCCGGTCGTGAAGCCGAATTTGCGGCTGATAGTACAATTCAAATTCCTCATTTTCAAGCGCACGCCGCAAGTCGCGTTCCATCGCCATCTTTTCATTGAGACGAATCGCCATCGGCTCCGTGAAAAAGAGAAAATCGCTCGCCGCTTTTTTTCGCGCCTCGTAGCGGGCAATATCCGCCTTGCGAATCAACGTTTTTGCATCCTCCCCATCTTTTGGGTAGACGCTGATGCCGATGTTCACGGTCACATACAATTCCATCCCATTGACGACAATCGGTTCGTCCGCCGCCTCAATGAGCTGTTTCGCCATTTCTTCAGCCTTTTGATGTGTGCTGTTTGGCACCAATGCGATGAACTCATTCCCGCTCCAGCGCCCGACGGTCATTCCTTGCTTTTCTTTCCATTCTTGCGCCAAATGGAGGAGCACTTCGTCCCCGACTGCGTAGCCATAAAAATCGTTGATCGTTTTCATCCCACTCACTTCTAAGAATATGACTGCCGCTTCATGGCGATGCTGTTTCGCCTCAACAAGGCAGCGCTCCACCGCTTTATACATCGCCTCCTTGTTCGGCAGCCCAGTCAGTTCATCATGATTGGCGATATAACGCATCCGCTCTTCGTTTTGTTTTTGTTCCGTCAAATCGCGGACGGCGGCCACCGTCACTTTTTCCCCCTCATAATCGTAGCGGCGCCGGACGATTTCCGCTGGAAATGCGGTGCCGTCTTTTCGGCGCAGCTCGATTTCAAAGCGCTCCGGTTCCTCATGCGGACGATTCAGTTTCATGGATCCATCAACGACTAACTCCCCGATCGGCAAATGAATCAGCTCGCTTTCTGAATAGCCAAGCAAACGGCACGCCGCTTCATTGACCTCAACGACTTTCCCATGCGCATAGACGATCAGCCCTTCCATCGTCATTTCCGCCAGCCGCCGCAGCCGATGCTCGTTGGATGCAAGCGTTTTTTGATAGACAGCCAACGCCTTCCGTTCCATTTGTTGATGCAAAGCGAGCAAATAGGCAACCGCCGTCGCCAAAAACATGGCCATCATCGTCCACATCGCCTGTTTCCGCCCTTGCTGCAAATGTTTCTCATACGTTTTGGCATCAAAATCGATGCCAATAACCGCATCCACTGTCCCGTCCGGTTGACGAATCGGCATAAACGCGCTGATGCTTCTTCCCCATTCATCTGTTGTCGGATGCTGTTCCATCGCAAACCGGCCGTGGAACGCCTCTTCGATCTCTGGAAAATGGCGGCGGTAAACCGTCCCAGGTGGAACAGCTTGTTCCTTTTCACCGTCAATGCGGCCGTTCCGATTGTAGTCCGTCGCTGGCGCTGCAACGAAATATAGCTCACCGCGTTCATTCTTTTTTAACGTATACACACTCAACACGCGGCCATAATGTTGCCAACGCTCCAGCACCGCCATCACCATGTGATACGCAGGCAAATGTTCCGCCCTTTCATCGAGCCGTTCGTGCCCCATGGCGGCCAAATCGCCGGCAATCATGCCGGCGATTTGCTTTGCGGCTTCCTCATATTCACGATGTTCTTGTTTTTCAGCATAATGGATATAGATCATTCCTGCCCCTAAAAAAAGCAGGGAAACGGGGGCAAACACAACAGTCAGTCTCGGCGCCGCCAGCCATGGCGCATCCCCCCAATGCCGTTTTGCCATCCAATGGCCGTATACATAGACACCGCCGACCGTCAAAAAAAGGCCAAAAATATACAAGATATATTCAAGTTGGTTCGACATCATCCATCACCGTCATCGATTCTTCGACGCTTTGCTTTCATTATAAGACGGCCATTCTTCGCACTGCCTCCCTCCACCGTTCCTATTTGTTCGACAGCTTACGACATTCATCTGTCGGCCATAGGACTCGGGTATGAAACACCATTTCCACGCTTACGGCCATAAAGCCAGGTCGGCCGAAACGAAAATATCTATCTATTGGTATAAGCCTTTAGGACGAGGTGCTATATTTGTAACGGCGCTGTAACATTATTTAATCCAACTGTAAAAAACAAGTCTAGTTTCCTCTGCTATACTCTAGTTGAGATACGTCGAATCGGAAAAGATTTTGTCGGGGGTTAGGGGAAATGAAAAAATGGTATTCTCTCCTGTTCGTATCCATGATCGTTCTATTTTCCTCCTTCTTTGTAAGCACTTCCAATTCAGATGCAGCCGCCAACAAAGCACGGCTCATCATCGAAGCGAAAAAGCTGATCGGCACTCCTTACCGATATGGCGGGACGACGCCAAAAGGATTTGACTGCTCAGGATTTGTCTACTATACCCATAAAAAAGTTGGCGTCACCTTGCCTCGCACCTCTCGAGAAATGTACAAAAAAGGTACATACGTAAATAAGTCCCAATTACAGCCAGGGGATTTAGTGTTTTTCGACACTTCCAAACAGACGAAAGGCGTCTCCCACGTGGCTATTTACATCGGCAACAATCAAGTCATCCATGCCGTTTCCCGTGGCGTGAAAATCGACAGTTTAAACAGCAGCTACTGGAAAACGAAGTATATCGGAGCCAAACGGCTGTAACAGCTCCGTCGGAAAAGCTCTCTGTCATATTAAGTCCGCTTAATAGACAGGGGGTTTTTATTATGCAAAAAAAAGCGGCCCTCCAAAACCGGAGAGCCCAATGCTATATTTCATAGGGGATCGGGGGAATACTTGGAAAACGTTACGCTATTATTCATTTCCTCCCTTTTCGTTTTTTATACATGAGATCAAAAAATTTTTATGCACGGCGAATGATCCTAGCAGACATAAATGACCGATCTCTGCCGAATAGTATAGATGGCGATTGGTTGTTCGTTCCTTCGCTTCGGCCAAAGGAGGTGTTTCCGTTGTTCGCTTCTTCAGAGCTAGGCATCGATTTAGGCACAATGAACGTTCGGCTGTTCAGCCAAACAAAAGGGATTGTGTTTGACGAACCGGCTGCGGTCGCCTACAACCGCCATACAGGCAAGCTGATGGCGATCGGCCAACAAGCAAAGCAGATGATCGGCAAAGCCCCGGCCCACATCGAAGTCACCTACCCGCTGCAAAACGGCGTTATTGCCGATTTTGAGCGCGCCAAAATGCTGTTGCAGCAAGTATTCAAGCAAGTCGGTAACCCGCTCGGCCTCGCCTTCAAAAAGCCGAGCGTCGTGATGAGCGTTCCGTTTCACGCCACCTCGGTCGAACGCCGCTCGTTTTATGAAATCGCCCAACATTGCGGGGCGAAGCACATCCATTTTATTGAAGAGCCGGTCGCTGCCGCCATCGGCGCAGACTTGCCGGTCAGCGAGCCGGTCGCCAACGTCGTCGTTCATCTTGGAGCCGGCAAAACGGAAGCGGCGATCATCTCGTTGGGCGGCGTCGTCGCCTGCCGTTCGCTCCACATCGGCGGCAATCGGCTCGATGAAGATATCATTCAATATGTTCGCCAGCGCTACAATTTGCTAATCGGCGAACAGACAGCCGAGCAGGTCAAACTCGCGATCGGCAGCGCCCCAGGAACGATCGTGGATCAGTCGGTAACGATCCATGGCCGCGATTTTGTCACCGGCTTCCTCAAAGCGGTTTCCTTGGACCCAACCGAAGTGCAAACCGCCCTCAAAGAATCGCTTTGGCAAATTGCCGAAGCCGTTCGCGCTGTTCTTGAAGAATGCCCGGCCGAACTGAGCGGCGACATCATCGACCGCGGCATCGTGCTCACCGGCGGAGGCGCCTTGCTGCATGGCATCGAGCAATGGCTGAGCACGGAACTGCACGTGCCGGTGCATGTCGCGCCCAATCCGGCTGAAGCGGTCGCCATCGGCACGGGGAAGGCGCTCCAGGCGATGCCAAAGCGCCTCGATGCAGCGCTGTAGCTCATTTCCAACTCCCGATCATTGAATCAACTCAAAACCCCCGCGCCATCGCGGGGGTTCTTGTTAGACCAGCTATGGGCATTCCTGGCACGGAGAGGCCGCCCACTGTGGTGTTAGGACGTCTGCCGAATGCGCTCCTCCCCTTGCGTTGCTTGTGCTCCCTCGGCGGCCTCAAGCAGCAAATCCACAATATGGACGGCGCGGACGCTTCCTGACAGCCCGGCCCGTTCAATGCCAAGCTTCATTTGTAGCAAACACCCCGGGTTGGCGGTGACGATCGTCGTCGCTTTCGTTTGTTTCGCCATTTCCATTTTGTGGTCTAAAATTTGCATTGACATCTCCGGTTCCACAAGGTTGTAAATGCCGGCCGATCCGCAGCAGCGGTCAGCATCGTTCATCTCGCGGAACTCGACGCCGTCAATCGCCCGCAACAAACGGCGCGGGGCGGCCGCCGTTTTCATGACGTTGCGCAAATGGCACGAATCTTGGTAGGTGATCGTTTGCGGCGCCACGCGAAGCGGTAGTTGGTGAAACCCGAGTTCAACCAACACTTCAGAAATGTCTTTGATTTTCGCCGCAAACGCCTCCGCCCGGTCGCGCCATTCGGGATCATCCTTTAACAGGTGGTCATATTCAAGCAAAAACGCACCGCAGCCGCCGGCGTTCGTCACAATGCAGTCGACATCAAGCTGCTCAAAAGCGGAAATGTTTCGCTTGGCCAACTCTTTCGCCATCTCTTTTTCCCCGCCATGGCCGTGCAGCGCCCCGCAGCACCCTTGGGACGGCGGGATGATGACTTCGCAGCCGGCGAGCTGCAATAGACGCAGCGTCGCATCGTTTGTTTCCATAAACATCGTATCCATCAAACAGCCAGCGAAAAAGGCGACCCGTTTTTTCACCGTACCGTCCGGATTCAAACGATGCGGCCGGTTTTTCATCTCTTTTGCCGTCGGCACGTCCGGCAGCACGCGCTCCATTTGCCGGAACGAGGCCGGAAGCAGGCGAAGCAGCCCCGTTTTGCGGGCAAGCGTCCGCAAGCCGGAGCGCTGATACCAACCGAGAAGCGCCGTCGCCTTCCGCATCCGTCCTTGATGCGGAAACAGTCCGGCAAACACAAGCTTACGGATGAGGCGAACCGGAAGCGGCATTTTTTTATGCTGGGCGATAATGTCGCGCGCCTCTTCCAGCAGATGGCCGTAGCGGACCCCGGACGGACAGACCGACTCGCATGCCCGGCAGCCTAAACATAAGTTGAGCGCCCGCTCCACCTCTTCGTCCGGCTCAATCAGTCCATCGACGACCGCCTTCATTAAGGCAATCCGTCCGCGCGGCGACTGGGCTTCTTGCTGCCCCGATTCGATGTACGTCGGACATGATGGCAGGCAAAAGCCACAGCGCATACAGTTCATCAGTTCATCCTCATCCATCCGTTCTTGAAACGCTTTCTGAATGAGCGCTCGTTCTATCTTCGTTGTCATCGTGTCACCACCACCCGTTTTCTCGTGCTTTTGGCGAACACTTTGCCCGGATTCATAATATTGTTCGGGTCGAGCGCCTGCTTGACCGCTTTCATGGCAGCGATGCCGGCCGGACCGAGCTTCCATTCCAAATACGGCGCTTTCATCACCCCGACGCCGTGTTCGCCGGTAATCGTGCCACCCAATTCAATCGCTTTGGCGAAAATTTCTTCAAACGCTCGTTCCACCCGCTCCATTTCTTCACGATTGCGGGCGTCGGTCGGACAGGTCGGGTGCAAGTTGCCATCGCCGGCATGGCCGAACGTACAGATCTTCAACTGGTACTTCTCGGCAATTTCATTGATTGCTTTGACCATTTTGGCGATTTCCGAACGCGGCACGGTTGCGTCCTCTAAAATCGTCGTCGGCTTTAAGCGCGCCAACGCCGACAGCGCCGCCCTCCGCGCCGTCCGCAGCGCCTCTGCTTCTTCCTCCGAACGGGCGAGTTGAACGGACACCGCCTGCTCGGCCCGGCAAATATCGGCCATCTTTTTCATATCGCGCTCTACCACTTCCTTCGGCCCATCCTGCTCAATGAGCAAAACGGCTTTCACATCGGTCGGCAAGCCGATGCGGGCGAAATCTTCGACCACTTCCAATGTCGGCTGGTCCAAAAACTCGAGCGTCGCTGGAATGATCTTGTTGGCGATGATTTTCGACACCGAACGGGCGGCCGCCTCCAAATCTTGATAAAGAGCGAGCATCGTCTGCTTCGTCTCTGGCATCGGAATAAGTTTTAACGTCGCTTCGGTGACAATGCCAAGCGTTCCTTCCGATCCGACAAACAGACGGGTTAAGTCATAGCCAGCTACATCTTTTGCCAGCTTGCCACCGGTGCGGATGACATCGCCGTTCGCCAAGACGACTTCCAACCCGAGCACATAGTCGCGTGTCACCCCGTATTTCAGGCCGCGCAAGCCGCCTGAGTTTTCGCTGATGTTGCCGCCAATCGTTGAAATTTTCATCGACCCCGGATCCGGCGGATAAAACAATCCTTTTTCTTCAACGGCTTTCGCCAAATCAAGCGTCACCACTCCTGGCTGAACGGTCGCGGTTAAGTTTTCCTCATCAATTTCCAAAATGCGGTTCATATGGTTAAACAGGAGAACGATCCCGCCTTCGACCGGACACGTGCCGGCGCAAAGGTTCGTTCCTGACCCGCGCGGCACGATCGGGATGCGATACTCGTTGCAAATTTTCGCAATTTCCGCGACCTCTTTCGTATTTCGCGGCGCAATGACCGCATCGGGGAGCGACTGAAACTGCGGAGTCGCATCATACGAATAGACGAGCCGCCCCGTTTTCGTGTCATCGTAGTTTTCAGCTCCCACGACTTGAATCAACCGTTTTTTCGCTTCATTTGGAATCAATGGTCTCACCCTTTCCACATCCATTTGCATTCGCCGACAGCGGAAAAGGGGCCGGGCTTGGCGTCTGTTTCCATCCAGGCCAAGCCTCGTCCCCCTTCGCTGCCGTTATGGAATCATCCACGACAATACCGTCGATTGCAAGTAAACGAGAACGCCAATCAAGATGATTAAGAACACGCTATGTTTGATCGTGAAGCGGAACAAGTCGGATTCTTTGCCGGTCAAACCGACGGCCGCACAGGCGACAGCGATCGATTGCGGCGAAATCATTTTCCCGACGACGCCGCCTGATGAGTTGGCCGCCAACGCCAGCACCGGATCCATGCCAATCGATGTCGCCGTCACTTTTTGCAGGTTGCCGAACAACAAGTTCGACGACGTGTCGGAACCGGTGATAAACACGCCGAGCCATCCTAAAATCGGCGAGAAGAACGGGAACAACGGGCCTGTTTTGGCCAACGCCATTCCAAGCGTCGTGCTCATGCCTGACGAGTTGGCGATATAGGCAAAGCCGACAACCGAAGCGATCGTGATGATCGGGAATTTCAATTCGTTAAGCGTTTCCACAAACGTACGCGCCCAATCTTTCCACGAGATGCCGATGATGAACTTTGTGACGACCGCCGCCACCAAAATCGCCGTCCCAGCCGCGCCGAGCAGCTCAAGCTTATACACCGCAGCGATCGGCTGGCCACTTGGGTTCAAAATTTGGTTGTTGAGCCCCGGCACAGGCGGCATAAACGTCAAGTGGACGCCGATAGCGTTGACCAACTTCAACAAGCCGTTTGTCCCTTCATAATGGCCGGTGAGCGCCGCCTTCACTTGCGGGATGCCCCACAGCGAGATCAAAGCCGTCAGCACGAGAAACGGCGACCAAGCGCGGAATACTTCCCCGCCGCGTTGCGTCGCGCGAGCAACTTGCCCAGCGGCCGCCACTTCCGACTCCGTTGCAAAGCGGAATGTGCTTTTTGGCTTCCAATAGTTCAAAAAGACAGCCAACGCGACGATCGAAACGAGCGAGGACAAAATGTCCGGCAGCTCCGGTCCTAAAAAGTTCGAGGTGAAATATTGCGTCAGCGCAAACGAAACACCGGAAACGATAATGGCCGGCAACACTTCCATCGTCTTTTTCCACCCGGCCATAATGAGCACGAGATAGAACGGGATGAACACTGATAAAAACGGCAACTGCCGCCCAACCATTTTTGAGATTTCCATCGCCGGCACGCCAGTCGGTCCTTCCATCGAAATGATTGGAATCCCGACCGCCCCGAATGCCACTGGCGCTGTGTTGGCGATCAAGCAAATGCCCGCGGCATACAGCGGGTTGAACCCCAACCCCGCAAGAAGCGCCGCTGAAATCGCCACTGGCGCGCCAAACCCAGCTGCCCCTTCCAAAAAGGCGCCAAACGAAAAGGCAATCAGCAACGCTTGCAGCCGGCGGTCTTCGGTGAGCGAGACAACCGAATTGCGGATAATGTCAAAGTGGCCTGTTTTCACCGTCAGCTTGTATAAAAAGACAGAGGTGATGATGATCCAGCCGATCGGCAACAATCCGTACACCGCGCCTTGCGTCACTGACATAACCGCTTTTCCAGCCGGCATTCTGTAAGCGATTATAGCCAACACAACAGCAAGCAGCAACGTCGTCAGCCCCGCAACATGCCCTTTCATCCGCTTGACGGCCAACGCCCAAAAGAAATATAAAATCGGAATGAGTGCGACAATCGCCGATAACCAAAGCTGGTCGGCGATTGGTGTAAAATCTTGCTTCCACATGCGGTTTTCTCCTCCCCTTTGTGCCCGACTTGGCGGCGTTCACGAACGGTCATCCGTCCCCTTGATCGTCTCCTCCAGTCATCAGATGACCGGATAAGAACGCCGTCTGTCTCAAATTATAAAAGCGTTTTCAGCAAAAGACAATAGTTGTTTTTGTATTTTTTTGAACTTTCCATCCATTGTGTTTCCCCACGCCGATGTTGACAGAGAACGGGATGACCATCCTGCTTGTCGGTACGGTCGAAGTTTCTTGACGATGTTGACTACGACCCATCCCGTCCCTTTCACACTTCGCCATGCGCGATGGAATCACGTTGGCTTCCCCGAACCGCTGACGCCCTCGGCCGCAAGCAACAAAAAGCGCTTGTCTCGATCCATGATGCTGTATCATAATAGACAGTGCAGGAGATTTCCTTCTTCACAACCGGAAAGCTACTTTAATCGTATTTGAGGTGGATCCATTGGCGTTTAAACGGATTAAAACAAAAAAAATTTACGAAGAAGTGGCCGAAGCCATTTTTGATATGATTAAAAACGGAGAGCTAAAACCTGGTGATAAACTCGATTCTGTTCAGCAGCTGGCCGAACAGTTTCAAGTCGGACGGGCCGCCATTCGCGAAGCGCTCACTGCGTTGAAAGCGATGGGGCTGATCGAGCTCAAACAAGGAGAAGGAACGTATGTGCGCGAGTTTGACCCGACAGTGATGACGTTTCCGCTATCCATTGCTGTCTTGATGAACAAGGAAGATATTTGGCATTTGCTTGAAGTGCGCAAGCTGCTTGAGGCAGGAGCGGCCTCGCTCGCTGCCGCCAAGCGGACAGACCGAGACCTCGATGCGATGACAGAAGCGCTTCGCCAAATGAAAGAAGGGATCGGCAGCGATGAGCTTGGCGAAAAAGCGGATTTGGCCTTCCATATGGCGATTGCGGCGGCGTCGCAAAATCCGATGCTTGTAAGCATTATGAACAGCGTTTCCGGCATGATCGTCGAAACGATGCGGGAGACGCGCCGCATATGGCTGTTTTCGAAACAAACGACAACCGAAAAGCTGCTTGCCGAACACCAAGCTATTTTTGAAGCCATTCGCGACCAAAATCCGGACGCCGCCCGGGCGCGCATGTTGGAACATTTGACCAATGTCGAAAACGTGCTGCGCCGCTACATTCGCACTCAACAACCTGACTGAGTGCGTTTTTTTCTTTTTTTCAAAAAAGGGCTACGAATCTGAAAAAAACATTTTATAATAGACATATAGTCATCAGATGACCCGTTCATTAAGCTCGGTACAAGGGAGGGAGAACCGATGAAAGTCTCGTTATTCATCACCTGCCTCATCGATCTCTTTTATACGGAGGTCGGCAAAGCGACCGTCGAACTGCTCGAACGGCTCGGCTGCAAGGTTGATTTTCCAGAGGCGCAAACGTGCTGCGGACAGCCGGCGTATAACAGCGGTTATGTCAAAGAGGCGAAAGAGGCAATGAAACAGATGATGCACGCGTTCGCCGATGCCGACTATGTCGTCACCCCATCCGGCTCATGCGCGGCGATGTTAAAGGAATATCCGCACATTTTCCACGGCGACCCGGAATGGGAAGCGGAGGCGAAACGGCTCGCAGCGAAAACGTACGAGCTGACCCAATTTCTCGTTGACGTCCTGAAAGTCGAAGATGTCGGCGCCTCGCTTCACGGGCGGGCGACGTACCATACGTCTTGCCATATGACCCGCCTTCTTGGCGTGAAAGACGCACCGCTCCGGCTGTTGGAACATGTCAAAGGGCTTGAGCTCGTTCCGCTGCCGAACGCCCACCAGTGCTGCGGATTTGGCGGCACATTTTCTGTCAAAATGGGGCCGATTTCCGAACAAATGGTCGATGAAAAGATCGGGCATATCGAAGAAGTGGAAGCCGACTATTTAATCGGCGCCGATTGCGGCTGTTTACTAAACATCGGCGGGCGCATCGAACGGCTCGGCAAGCCGATCCGCGTCATGCATATTGCCGAAGTGTTGAATGCGCGCAACTAAAGGAGGGAAGCGAACATGCCGATGAAAATCGAAAACGGGCCGTTTTGGAAACGGGTCGAGGAAAACTTGCAAAATGATTTTATGCGCGGGGCGGTCGCCGGCATGCAAGATCGCGGCTATGTGCGGCGGCTTGGCGTCATCAAAGAGCTCGGCCATTGGGAGGAGTGGCGCTCGCTCGCCGAACAAATCCGAAAGCATACGCTCGAAAACTTGGACTATTATTTAATGCAGCTTAGTGAAAACGTTGCCAAACGGGGCGGCCACGTCTTTTTCGCCCGGACGGCCGAAGAGGCGAACGACTACATCCGCCGCATCGCTTTGGAAAAACAAGCGAAAAAAATCGTTAAATCGAAATCAATGGTCACGGAAGAAATCAACTTAAACCCGGTGCTGGAATCCATCGGCTGTGACGTTGTCGAAACGGACCTTGGCGAATACATTTTGCAAATCGATGACCATGACCCGCCGTCGCATATCGTCGGCCCAGCGCTCCATAAAAACAAAGAGCAAATTCGCGACGTCTTCCGCCGCAAGCTCGGCTATACGAAGTCGTCCGATCCGGTTGAACTCGCCCGCCATGCCCGCGCAATGCTGCGGCGCGACTATTTGACAGCCGACATCGGCATTACCGGCTGCAACTTCGCCATCGCCGAATCGGGCTCGATTACGCTCGTTACGAACGAAGGCAACGCCGACTTGGTGACAGCGCTGCCGAAAACGCAAATTACCGTCATGGGGATGGAGCGGATCGTGCCGACGTTTGAGGAGATGGAAGTTCTCGTCAGCATGTTGACGCGCAGCGCCGTCGGACAAAAATTGACGAGCTACATCACCGTCCTCACCGGCCCGCGCGACGAAGGCGACGCTGACGGTCCGGAAGAGTTCCATCTCGTCATCGTCGACAACGGGCGTTCGTCGATTTTAGGCACGGAGTTTCAACCGGTGCTGCAATGCATCCGCTGCGCGGCCTGCGTCAACGTCTGCCCGGTATACCGCCACATCGGCGGCCATTCGTACGGCTCGATTTACTCCGGCCCAATCGGAGCGGTCTTGTCGCCGCTGTTGGGCGGTTACGACGACTACAAGGAGCTTCCGTACGCGTCCTCCCTTTGCGCCGCCTGTACGGAAGCGTGCCCGGTGAAAATCCCGCTTCACGAGCTGCTCATCAAGCATCGCCAAATCATCGTCGAGCGGGAAGGAAAAGCGCCGGTCGCAGAAAAATTGGCGATGAAGGCGTTTCGTCTCGGGACCGCCTCACCGTCATTGTACCGCTTCGGTACGAAGTTGGCACCAAGCGCCTTCGCCCCGTTTGCCGAAGACGGGCGCATCACAAAAGGCCCCGGCCCACTCAAAGCGTGGACGGAAAGCCGCGAATTTCCGGCGCCAAGCAAAGAGCGATTCCGCGATTGGTTTCGCAATCGCCAAAAAGGAGGGAATCCGTCATGACGCGTGGTGCTATTCACAACCGTGACGCGTTTTTAGAACACATCGCCCATCGCCTCGGGAGAGCTCCCCGCCTGTCCGGCGTCTCCCGGCCGCAATGGAGCGATCAGCCGCAATGGAAAGTCTTGGCTGGCTATAGCCAAGACGACTTGTTGGCAGTGCTTCGCGAACAATGTAAACTGATTCACACTGATTACATTGAGACGACAAACGCCGGACTTGCTGGGGTGCTCAAGCAACAAGTCACGGCTTATGGCGGCGGCCCGGTCATCGTGCCGGATGACCCGCGCTTTGCCGAATATGGGCTGTCCGCCTTGCTCCGCGACGAATGGCCCGCGGAGCGAACAGCCATCCATATATGGAATCCGGCGCTTGGACGCCAAAACATTGACGCCGCCGAACAGGCCAACGTCGGCATCGCGTTCAGTGACATCACCCTCGCCGAGTCAGGGACAGTCGTTTTGTTTTCGCGCAATGAACAAGGGCGGGCCATTCACTTTTTGCCGAAGACGTATATCGCCATCGTTCCGAAAAGCACCGTTGTGCCGCGCATGACGCAAGCGGCGGCGATCATTCACGAGCAAATTGAAAAAGGCGTCCTCATTCCGTCATGCATCAACTTCATCACCGGCCCGAGCAACTCGGCCGACATTGAAATGAACTTGGTCGTCGGCGTCCACGGCCCGATGAAAGCGGCGTATATCGTCGTCACTGACCGCTGATCAAAACGAAACGGTGCCCATTCTCGATCATAGGGCACCGTTTTTCGTCAATATTGCCGGCTCACATCGACCGCATTGTCAAGCGGTTCGCCCGTTTCGATGCGGCGGAGCGTGTCTAAAACGCTATGGGCGGCGGCGTCAACTGATGTCAGCGCCGCGATATGCGGGGTGATGATGACATTCGGATGAACCCAAAGCGGCGAGTGCGGCGGCAGCGGCTCTTCTTCGAACACATCGAGCACCGCCAGGCGGACATTTCGGTTTTCCAAGGCGCCGACAAGCGCCGTCTCATCAACCGTCGCCCCACGCCCAACATTGATAAAGCCCGCGTTGTGCAAACAGGCAAAAAACGTCTCGTCAAAGAGATGATGCGTTTCCTCTGTCAGCGGAAGCGCAGCGATCACCCAATCAGCGCAAGCAAGCGCTTCCCCCGCCTCTTCATGGCGGCAAACAGCCGAAAACGGCGGCGTGTCTCGGCCGCTTCGCGATACGCCGATCGGCGAAACGCCGAACAGACGAAGCGTTTCCGCGATGCGCCGGCCGATCTCACCCGTCCCATAAATGACAATCCGCTGTTCACCAAGCCGTTTCGGAGCGAGCGGCTTCCACTGCCGCTGTTCTTGATACCATGCATACACGTCATGACATTGGGCGTCGCGCAATAAGTAGCTGAGGCAATATTCGGCGATCTGCTCGCCAAATGACCCGATCGTCCGCGTCAGCAACACGTTCTTCTTCCATTCCTGCTTCCACAAAAACGCGTCAACGCCCGCGCCGAGCGAATGCACCCAGCGCAAATTGGCGAGCGAAAACGGCCCGGCCGGACGAAAGCCGACGTACGCATCCGCCCAGGCGAAATCATTGGCCGTCAATTCTTCTTCCGCCACAAAGCGAAACGCTTTATCCGGCCGCTTGTTCGGGAGAAGGGCGGCAAGCTCGGCATAAAGCCTTCCCGTCACGAGAATGCGTCGGATGTTCATGGCATCACACCACCCCCAACCGCTCAAATCAACGTCCCTTCTTCACGCTCGGCCTTTTTATTCGTGATATAGCCAGCTGACACGACCAAAATCGTCACGCCGGCGGCAACCGCGTAGACGAACGGGCCATAAGAAAGGTGAAACCAATGCAGCACCCCTTCATCCCCCGCCATCATCTTTCCGGCCGTCCACGCCAAAATGCCGGAGCCAACGTACGCGATCCATCGATGTTGTTCCATCACCCGGACGATCGCTTTGGAGCCGAAAATCATAATCGGGATGCTGATGGCTACCCCGAGCGCCAGCATGCCAAGATGCCCTTCGGCCGCCCCGGCCACAGCAACAACGTTATCAAGGCTCATCACTGCATCGGCAATGATAATCGTCGCAATCGCCTTCAACAACCGGTCTGATGATTGTACGTTCGCTTCCTCTTCCCGTTCGACAAGCACTTTATAGGCGATCCATACAAGCAGCAATCCGCCAACGAAGTGAACGAACGGGATGTTCAGTAAAAAGACAATGATGGCTGCAAACAAGATGCGCAGCAACACCGCCCCCGCTGTTCCCCAAAAAATCGCTTTGTTTCGCTGGTCTTTCGGCAGCCGCCGCGTCGCCATCGCAATGACGACCGCATTATCCCCAGACAAAATGATATCAATCGCAATAATCTTCCATAACGCCAACAGCGCCGCGGCAGAAATTGTCAATGATATACCCACCCTTTCCCCTTTGTCTCTCTTCTTCATCATACTGCAAATTCGACTGGGGGACAACAATGGAATAGACTGTCAATGCTCTCGTCCTAACCAATTATGGGGAAGGCTCACTGCATCGTCCGAACTCCGTAGAAAAAGTTAGGGAAGCAAACCATCTTCACTGATGACTGCTTCCCTATCTCTAGCGGAAAAGGTCTATATAACTACCATTTTTTCAAACACCTATCCTTGAACGCTCTCACGCCTCTACGCCCACTATGCTTTGCCCTTCTTGAAAAAGCTGGTGATTCAAGGGGAAATGCTGTCCTCCAACAGTATTTCTCAAGTTGAAAAACCTTGCAACCCCACAACTTCCTGGCTCTTTCTCACTAGACTTCTAAGCTTTCGCTTCATCGCGGAGAAAGTGATGGTTTGCCCTTTCGCTCAACCACGCCGCCACCGCTTCAATGTCATCAGAAAAGACGCGGTCAGCTGTAATGGAGGAAACAATGCGGCGCGCCTTATGGTAAAACTGCCTCGTTGACGGGGCCATTCGCTCGATGCCGCGCGCTTCAACAGCCTGCAACGCGCAAATGAGCTCAATCGCCAGCACCTTTCTTGCGTTTTGCACGATCATGTACGCATGGCGGGCGGCCGTCGTTCCCATGCTGACGTGATCCTCTTGGTTCGCTGAAGACGGAATCGAATCGACGCTGGCCGGATGGGCGAGCGTCTTGTTTTCCGACACGAGCGAAGCGGCGACATATTGCATAATCATCGCTCCCGACTGCAAGCCGGGCTGTGGGCTTAAAAACGGCGGCAAGCCTTCGCTAAGCTGCGGATTGACAAGCCGTTCGATGCGGCGTTCGCTGATGTTGGCCAGCTCCGCCACCGCGATTTTCAACAAATCCATGGCGATCGCAACGGGTTGGCCATGAAAGTTGCCGCCAGAGAGCGCCGTCCCGTCCGCAAAAATAAGCGGATTGTCCGTAGCAGCGTTCATTTCGATTTCAAGCGTTTCCTTCACATAACGAAGCGCCCTAAGCGACGCTCCGTGCACTTGCGGGAGGCAGCGGATGGAGTACGCATCTTGCACGCGCCGCTCCCCTTGCCTTGTTGTGAGTTGGCTGCCAGCTAAATAGCGGCGCAGCCGTTCCGCCACCTCCACCTGCTCCTGAAACCCGCGGGCTGCGTGGATGCGGGCGTCAAACGCGTCCACAATGCCATAAAGCGCCTCAATCGTCAGCGCCGCGATCCATTCACTGTCATACGCCAGTTGTTCCGCCTCTAAGTAAGCAAGGGCTCCGACGGCCGTCATCACCTGCGTGCCGTTAATAAGCGCCAGCCCTTCTTTTTCCTGAAGGGAAAGCGGTGAAATCCCCGCTTGTGAAAGCGCTTGGGCGGCAGGCATCCGCCGCCCTTGGTACATCGCCTCTCCCTCGCCGGCAAACGCCAGCGCCAAATGGGCGAGCGGCGCTAAATCGCCGCTGGCGCCGAGGGAACCTTGCTGCGGCACGATCGGATGGATGCCGGTGTTCAAAAATGCGAGCAACTGCTCAATGACCGCCGGACGCACGCCGGAATACCCTTTCAACAACGCATTCGCCCGCAAAAGAAGCATCGCCCTCACGACATCTTCGGCAAATGGCTCGCCGACGGCACAAGCGTGCGAGCGAAGAAGATTGATTTGCAGCTGTTCAAGGTCGCTTCCTTCAATGCGCACATCGGCGAGTTTGCCAAAACCCGTATTCACGCCATAGATCGTCCGTCCATTGGAGATCGCTTGTTCCACTGCCGCGCGGCTTTTCTCGACAGCCCTCATGCTTTCCTCATCGGCCGCCACCCGCTCCCGTTCATAGACAACACGTCTTACCTCATCGATCGTCAATGTATGCCCGGTCAATACGATCATCATTTCATCTCCCTTCGTTTGTTTTCTCAATCGAACGCCTGGGCAAACAAAAAAGGAGGCGCCCTGCCATATGGCAGCGTTCGCCTCCTCATGACTTATTGCTCTAGGCACTGACCGTCTTATATATGATTGATTCCGAGCCCGGCCGCCTCGTGCTCGAGCCCGCGCACCGGAGCGCCGATCGTCCCGTACAACGCAACGGCGATCCATTCCCCTTCGTTCGGCTGTTCATATGGCATACCGCGCACCACGGCGAAACGAAGGCCAGCGGTTCTCAACAAATCTCCTAACTCTACCTGCCCTCTCGTCACGCCATGCACTGCCTCTAAAATCGCATGGTATAAGGCGTGCATCTCACGGTACAAGCCACCGTCAACCACTCCATGCCGTTTCGCCGCCGTCTCAATTGCCGCGACGATTTTTTGCGGCTCCATCGCCCCGACCCGCCCTTGACAATAGCGCCAAGCGAGCGCCTCGAGCTGGCCGAGGGCCGCTTCTTCCTCTCCCTCGTCAAGCATCGCCAGCAACAATGCCAGCCGGCCGATGCGCGCTTGTCGTGTTTCCATTGCTTCTACACACCTATTGGTCTTTTTTTCTATTGTATGATGACAATGAATGCGATGTCAATTATGAATTTCCATTTTTTAGCACATTAAAACATTAACAGGCTGAACGATCGCCCTTTATGCTTCTGGATGGAAAATAGTTAGAAACATCTGCCTCGTGGCGAGCTATGGGCGAATCCCTCTTCTCGTCTTAACATGATCAATCCCTGTTTCCATTTTTTTGATTATATGATATCATATAAATATCAAATCGACACTATTAGGGGGATAGGTATGAGAGAACAAAAAGCATGGCGCATGGATGGATTTATCGGCATCGGATGCATCGCCCTTTTCGTTATGGCTGGTTTTGTCAGCCTCATTCAAGTGCAGCTCTTATTGGCCGTTTTCTGCTTCGCCCTTGCCGCCCTCTTGGCGACTGGCATCACGATCGTTCAGCCGAATCAAGCGAAAGTACTCACCTTTTTCGGCCGCTATTTCGGCACGATTCGCGACAGCGGGCTGTTTTTCACCGTGCCGCTCACCGTTCGAAAGAAAGTATCGCTGCGCGTGCGCAACTTCACGAGCAACAAGTTGAAAGTGAACGATGTTCAAGGCAATCCGATTGAAATTGCCGCCGTCGTCGTTTTCCGCGTCATTGATTCAGCCAAGGCTGTGTTCGATGTTGATGATTACGAACAATTCGTCGAGATTCAAAGCGAAGCCGCCATTCGCCATGTCGCGACAAAATATCCGTACGACACGTTTGAAGACGACAACGAGATTACGCTGCGCGGCAACGCCGATATTATTTCCGATGTTCTCGCCGCTGAGCTGCAGGAGCGATTGCGTGTCGCCGGAGTCGAGGTGATGGAAGCGCGCCTCACTCACTTGGCGTACTCCCCGGAAATTGCGAGCGCCATGTTGCAGCGTCAACAAGCAGCCGCCATTTTGGCCGCCCGGAAAAAAATCGTCGAAGGCGCTGTCTCGATGGCGCAAATGGCGATTGAACAACTTGACAAAGAAAACATTTTAGAGTTAGATGATGAACGAAAAGCCGCAATGGTGAACAACTTAATGGTCGCGATCGTCTCCGAGCGCGCCACCCAGCCGGTGATCAATACCGGCAGTCTATATTAACGGTTGTGGAGTGCGATGGCAAAGAAAAAACAATTTCCCCTGCGCATTGACCATGAATTATATGCCGCGCTCGAACAATGGGCGCAGGACGAGTTTCGCAGCGTCAACGCCCAGATCGAGTTTTTGCTGAAGGAGGCAGCGAAGCGGGCCGGACGGCTCAGGAAAGGAAAAACGGATCAAAAAAGAAGCTAGCTGTCAACAGCTGGCTTCTTTGTTTTTCAGTCATGGGCATTTGTTACAGAAATATAATGATAGCAGAGCCTTTTTTGAAAGGGGGCGAACCGATGCCGCATTCGCTGCCGCCGCTTGCCTTTTGGCAGCTCATCACGCCGCCGTTTCGCGCTGAAACAGGTGTGCCGTCGTCACAGCTTCCCATCTACGCAGCAACGACGCCTGCACCTCCCCCGTTTTTGCCGTACCGTTCCATCCGCTACACATCTTCGTATCCATCGTACCAGCAGCTGCGAGCGATTATCACCACCGATCATTTATCCTTCGTGAGGAGATGACATTATGGCTTGGGAGACGCCGCGCGAAGATATGTGCGTATATACGCAAGGCGAAATTGACAAGTGGGTGTATTCCACTTGCGGCATTTGCTCGAACGGCTGCGGCTGCTACATCGCGGTCAAAGACAACCGCATCGTCGGCATTAAAGGCAATGTCCGCTACCCAGTCAACCGCGGTCGGCTCGGCCCGAAAGGAGAAAACCAATGGTGGGCGAACAACAGCCTTGACCGGCTGACCCGGCCGCTCATCCGCAACCGGAGCGGAACACTCGTACCGGCAAGCTGGAACGATGCCCTTTCGCTGCTGGTGGAAAAAACGAAAGAATTACTTTCCGCTCATGGCCCGGAGAGCATCGCGGTTTACCATAGCGGGCAGCT
>NZ_CP014335.1:0-70000 GCF_001610955.1 Geobacillus thermoleovorans | reverse complement strand
GATGGTGGAGGATGACGGGATCGAACCGCCGACCCCTTGCTTGTAAGGCAAGTGCTCTCCCAGCTGAGCTAATCCTCCACAGGATTGCCTAGCGACGACCTACTCTTGCAGGGGCGCTGGCCCCAACTACCATCGGCGCTGGAGGGCTTAACTTCCGTGTTCGGGATGGGAACGGGTGTTTCCCCTCCGCTATCATCACTAGACAATCAACAGACAAGTTATATTATAATTAAATTTATTTATTTGTCAACTAGATCCTTGTTTTTGATTAGTGCTGTCATTTCAACGTGCTATCATAATATAACACGTTGGGAGTGGTTTGTCAACTCGACTTCCTGTGTTTGTTTTTCAACAAAACAACGACAACTATTTTTACATAAATGAAAAGCCCCCTGCTGCTTGTCTTTGCAGGGAGCGATCAAATTTATTTATGACGCATTTGCGGGAAAAGCAACACGTCGCGGATCGACGGCGAGTTCGTCAGCAGCATGACCAGACGGTCGACCCCGATGCCAAGCCCGCCTGTTGGCGGCATGCCGTACTCGAGCGCTTCAAGGAAGTCTTCGTCCATTTCATGTGCTTCATCGTTTCCTTGTTCACGCTCTTTCAGCTGCGCCTCAAAGCGTTGGCGCTGATCGATCGGATCATTCAATTCGGTAAAGGCGTTGGCATGTTCGCGCCCGACGATAAACAGCTCAAATCGGTCGGTAAAACGCGGGTCGTCCGGATTTTTCTTGGCCAACGGTGAAATTTCAACCGGATGGCCATAAATGAACGTCGGCTGAATGAGGTGAGACTCGACTTTTTGTTCAAAAAATTCGTTGACAATATGGCCAAACGTCATATGTGGAGCAACTTCCACTCCGTGTTCTTTCGCCAGCTCCCGCGCCTCTTCGTCGCTCATCTGCCGCCAGAAGTCGACGCCGACATATTCCTTGATCGCATCGACCATATGGAGGCGCCGCCACTCGGGCGTTAAGTCGACGACATGCTCGCCGTATTGAATTTTCGTCGTTCCAAGCACTTCAGTGGCAATGTGGGCGATCAAGTTTTCCGTTAGTTCCATAATGTCGCGGAAATCGGCGTACGCCTCGTACAATTCGAGCATCGTAAACTCCGGGTTATGGCGGGTGGAAATGCCCTCGTTCCGGAAAACGCGGCCGATCTCGTACACTTTTTCCAAACCGCCGACGATAAGCCGTTTTAAATGGAGCTCGATAGCGATTCGCATATAAAGCGTCATATCCAATGCGTTATGATGCGTAATGAACGGGCGCGCCGCAGCGCCTCCAGCCACAGCGTGCATCATCGGCGTTTCAACTTCCAAATAGCCGTGGCTGTCAAGATACCGCCGCATCGATTGAATGATCAAACTGCGGGTGATGAACGTCTTTTTGCTCTCCGGATTCATAATTAAATCGAGATAACGCTGGCGATAGCGTTGCTCTATGTCTTTCAAACCATGGTATTTTTCCGGCAGCGGACGCAGCGCTTTCGTCAAAAATTCGTACGACGACACCTTGATGGAAAGTTCACCAACTTTTGTTTTAAACATTGTGCCGCGCACGCCGACGATATCGCCAAGGTCAGAGATTTTAAACAGTTCGTACTGCTGTTCGCCAACATCGTCTTGACGGACGTAAATTTGAATCTGCCCGGTGACATCCTGGATATGGGCGAACCCGGCTTTTCCTTTGCCGCGCTTTGTCATGATGCGGCCGGCGACGGCGACTTCAATTTGCTTTTCTTCAAGTTCCTCTTTCGACAAATCGCCGTACAGTTCGAACAGTTCTTGCGCTTTATGAGTGCGCTCGAACCGTTTGCCAAACGGGTCGACACCCAATTCCTCAATTTTTTTCAGCTTTTCCCTGCGGACGCGCAGTTGGTCGTTCAATTCTTCATGACTCATACCTCATTCACTCCATTTAGCGATTTTTTACGAAAAATACTGCCAGCGCTCGCTGGCAGTCCTCCGCTGCATGAACGTCATCTCCGTTGTTTAAACGGCTTCGGCGTTCGCCGCTGCTTGGACTTCCGCTTCCTCCGCCACGCGAAGCAACAGTGCGGCCAGTTCGTCCCGCGTTTCACATTCATTGATGGCGTTGCGGATTTTCGCTGCGCCGCGAATGCCTTTTAAATACCAAGCAGCGTGTTTACGCATTTCTTTGACGGCGATATATTCGCCTTTTAAGGCAATTAATCGGTCTAAATGCAGCAGGCAGACATCGATTTTTTCCCTCGGCGTCGGTTCCGGGATGAGCTCTCCAGTTTCTAAATAACGGACAGTGCGATAGATCATCCAAGGGTTTCCAAGCGCCGCCCGTCCGATCATGACGCCGTCGACCCCTGTTTCTTCAAGCATCCGCTTTGCATCTTGAGGCGTTTTGACATCTCCGTTGCCGATAACCGGGATGTTGACGGCTTCTTTCACTTGCTTGATGATGTTCCAGTCCGCTTTTCCTTCATACATTTGCACCCTTGTCCGTCCGTGGACGGCGACGGCCTTCCCGCCGGCGCGCTCAACGGCTTGAGCGTTTTCGACGGCGTAAATGTGCTTTTCATCCCAACCGATCCGCATTTTCACCGTGACCGGTTTTTCAACGGCATCGACGATCGCGGCAACGACATCATAAATTTTATTCGGGTCAAGCAGCCATTTCGCTCCAGCGTCGCAATTCGTAATTTTCGGCACTGGGCAACCCATGTTGATGTCGATGATATCTGCATTCGTATTTTTATCGACAAATTTCGCCGCTTTGACGAGCGTTTCTTTCTCGCCGCCGAAAATTTGCAAGCTGATCGGCTTTTCCCGTTCATCAATATATAACATGTTTAACGTCTTTTCGTTGTTGTATACGATTCCTTTGTCGCTTACCATCTCGGCGCATACAAGCCCGGCGCCGAATTCTTTGACGGTCAGGCGGAACGCGGAGTTGCATACGCCTGCCATCGGAGCGAGCACGACGCGGTTTTTAATTTCGACATCGCCAATGCGAAACATCGCAGATGCCTCCTTTCTACTTGTTCGATTCGAGTTTCGGCGGCGCCAGTTCTTCCACCGATATATTCAGCCGTTCGGCGATTTGTCCAACGAGCGAATCGGACGGCATCCGGTTCCCCCGTTCAATTTCACCAAGGATCGATACGGAAATGCCTAGTTCTTTCGCCAGTCTTTCTTGCGTATATCCTTTCAACTTTCGAAAAGCGCGAATACGTCTTCCCCATCTTTCCGCTTCCATACATGAACTCCTTTTTTGTCAGGTAGTCGGCCAATGATGTCGATTAACGGCTCGGAAAGGTTCGGTATTGCCACGTGGGAGTTGACTTCAAACAACGGGATGAGCACGAACGCCCGCTCCGCCATGCGCGGATGCGGGATCGTCAGCTGCTCTGTTTCAATATTTTCATGATTATACAGCAAAATGTCAAGGTCTAACGTCCGTGGTCCCCAGCGAATTTCCCTTTTTCTTCCAAGTTGTCGTTCGATTTGCTGGGTCACGTCAAGCAAGGCAAACGGCGACAACGTGGTCGCCACCTCGATCACCATGTTTAAAAACTTGCCTTGGTTGACATAGCCGACCGGATCGGTTTCATAAATCGATGAGCTCGATGTGATAAAAATTTCCTGATGATGATGGAGCGCTTCAATGGCAGAACGCAAATAGGAAACACGATCTCCGAGGTTGGAGCCTAAAGCGAGATATGCGATGTTTTCCATTTAACGACCCCTATCAATTTCGACTGCGACATGTTGATAATGGCCGCGAATCGGCGGATTCGGCTTCGTCACTTTGACAATGCAGCGCTCGACAACAGGAAAGGCAGCGAGCAAGTCGGCGGCGATCGCTTCAGCGACCGCCTCGATCAAGGCGAACGTCCGCTCCTCAACGATCGCCCGGCAGCGCTCGTACACATCGGCGTAGTTGACGGTATACTCAAGACAATCGCTCCGCCCGGCAGGCTGCAAGTCGAGCTCCAACGTCACATCGACCAAAAATCGCTGGCCGAGGATGTTTTCTTCGCGAAACACCCCGTGGTAGCCGTAAAACTCCATGCCTTGCACATAAATTTTATCGATGACCGCTCTCTCCCTTCCCAAGCATAGCATCCATCATTTTGGCCATGCGGGCAATCGGCAATACATCATGGACTCGGACGATGTGCACCCCTTTCATGATGCCGAGACAAACGGTCGCTCCTGTTCCTTCGACCCGCTCCTCGACAGGCACGCCGAGCACATGGCCGATAAATCGTTTGCGCGACGTGCCAAGCAAAAGCGGATAGCCGAGAGCGGCAAATTCATCAAGGCGCCGCATCACCTCCAAGTTATGCTCGACCGTCTTGGCGAAGCCGATCCCCGGATCTAAAATAATGTTCTCATCTTTCACACCCGCCTCTTTGACAATGCGAATGCTTTCTTTCAAATCGGCGATCATGTCGGAAATCAAATCGCGATAGGCCATATCGCGGCGGTTGTGCATTAAAATGATCGGCGCGCCGTACGTGGCGGCGACGCGGGCCATATCAGGGTCCGCCTTGGCTCCCCAAACGTCGTTGATGATGTGCGCCCCGGCTTCCATGGCTTGCCGCGCCACTTCCGCTTTGTACGTGTCAATTGAGATCGGTACACTCACCGCCTTAGCAATCGCTTTTACCGCCGGAATGACGCGGCGCAATTCTTCATCAAGCGGCACTGGATCCGCCCCCGGACGAGTTGATTCACCGCCGATGTCAATGATGTCTGCTCCTTCCGCCACGAGCCGCTTCGCGTGCTTGACCGCGTTTTCCACGTCGTAAAACCGGCCGCCGTCGGAAAACGAATCGGGCGTGACGTTGACAATGCCCATGATCAACGTTTTTTTGTTTAAGTCAAGCTCATGCCCGCGGCATTGAAGCCGAAGAGGGCGCATCGATGTTGTCATCAGTCGTTCATCCTTTCCGCCAATTCGTTCCTCGTCCATAACCGATGGGTCAAGCGTCGGTAATGGTGCTGCAAGGCCCGGACCACCGGACCATTTTTTCCTTGGTAAACGCAATGGCCAATGCGGCAAAGGGGTACAATTTCCTGCACAGAGTTGGTGATAAATGCTTCATCAGCCTGCAACAAATGGGACAGCGGATATACCCCTTCTTCAACTGGGATGCGCAACTGCTTGAGCAAAGCAATGATGAATTGTCTTGTGATGCCGTTTAATATGCCGACAGCCGGCGCTGGCGTGTAGACGATGCCGTCTTTCACCCAAAAAATATTGGAAACGATCCCCTCCGCTACCGCACCATCTGAATTCAAAAAAATTCCTTCCGCATGAGGTCGATGTCCGAGCTCCCATTTCCCAATCATATTGTTTAAATAATGGTGCGACTTTAGTCGCTCATTGCCTTCCGGGCTGTTTCGCCTTGCCGCGAGCACCACCCCTTCTTTTCCTTCCGGAGGGACGGGCGGCGGAAGCGGCTTCATATAGACGATGACGGTCGGGTTTCGGTAACGTTCGATCGGCAAGCCGAGATCGCCGACCCCGGCCGATACATTGAAGCGCACATAAGCGTCGCGCAAGCCATTGGCCTCGAGCAACTGCTCGATGATCGCCACCGCTTCGGCGCGGCCGAACTGCCTTTCGATGTGAAGCTCAGACAGCCCTTTGTTCAATCGGGCCAAATGATCGTCAAGCAAAAAAGGGTGGCCGCTATACGTGCGGAATGTTTCAAATAAGCCAAGCCCATATAAAAAGCCGTGATCAAACGCTGATAACTGCGCTTCTTCGCGCGGAACGACCGCGCCGTTGATATACACGTACATGACTGTCACGCCTTTTTATACGTGTTGATAAAGTTTTTCAACAGTTGCATCCCATGGCTTGTCATAATCGATTCCGGGTGAAACTGCACGCCTTCCACCGGCAGCGTTTTATGGCGAATCGCCATCACTTCATCCTCTTTCGTCCAAGCCGACACGACGAAACAGTCCGGAAGCGTCTCTTTCTCGACGATAAGGGAATGGTAGCGCGTTGCCGTAAACGGGTTCGGCACGCCGCAGAAAATCGTCTCCCCATCATGGTAGACGGACGATGTTTTCCCGTGCATCAGCCTTGGAGCGCGGACAACGCGGCCGCCGAACGCCTGGGCGATGGCTTGATGCCCGAGGCAGACGCCGAAAATCGGAATTTGGCCGGCAAAGCGATCGATGACTTCCAGGCTGACCCCTGCCTCATTCGGTGTGCATGGACCGGGGGAAATCATAATAAAATCAGGGCGGAGTCGTTCGATTTCAGCCACCGTAATTTCATCATTCCGTTTGACAATCAGCTCTTCTCCCAACACGCCCAAATATTGCACCAAATTGTACGTAAATGAATCGTAGTTATCAATCATGACGATCATCATTCTCACCTCATGCTCGGAAATAATGCCTCTGCTTCGCTCAGCTCTTTCGCTTTCCAAAGGGCAGCCGCTTTCTTTACACATTCCTTGTACTCATGCTCTGGGTTGGAATCGATGACGATGCCCGCTCCTGCCTGTACATGCGCCAATCCGTCTTTGACGACCATCGTTCGAATGGCGATGTTTAGCTCCATGTTTCCTTGAAAATCGATCCAACCGATCGAGCCCGTGTACAAGCCGCGGCGGACCGGTTCCAACTCTTCAATAATTTCCATTGTTCGCACTTTCGGGGCGCCGGTGATCGTCCCGCCGGGAAACATGGCGCGAATGACGGAAAACGCATCGTGCTCCATCGTCATGGTGCCGGATACGTGAGAAACGATATGCATCACATGAGAATACTTTTCGACGGTCATCCATTCGTCAACTCGAACCGTCCCGTATGCACAGACGCGCCCAAGGTCATTCCGTTCAAGATCAACGAGCATGGCGTGCTCGGCCCGCTCCTTTTCACTCGCAAGCAACTTGCGAGCAATTTGTTCATCCTCTGCCGCCGTCCGACCGCGCGAACGTGTGCCGGCAATCGGCCGCGTCTCAAGACGCCATCCCCGCTTGCGGACGAGCAACTCCGGCGAGCCGCTGACGACTTGAAATTCCGGGGTATGCAAATACGCCATGTAAGGGGACGGATTCAGCATCCGCAACTGCTTGTAGACGGCAAATGGATGCGTCACCAGCGGCTGCGACTGACGCACCGATAAGTTGACTTGAAACACATCGCCCGCCGCAATATAGCGTTGCACGCGGCGAACCGCATCCATAAACCTCTCTTTTGTCATTGAAACAGACGGCGCAGCTGTCGAGGCAGCAAGCGGCCAGACCAGCGCTTCATTCCGATCCTCGAGCCACATCCGTGCATGCCGCGCAAGCCGCCGGTTTGCTTCGCTTTCCTCCCCTTCATTCGCGTAGGCAAGCAAATGAAGCTGTTCAGTTTGGTGATCATAAATCGCTACGTCGTCAAAGAGGAAAAAATACATGAGCGGCAGCCGCAAATCATCTTGCGCGAGCACCGGGAGCCGTTCCATATAGCGAACCGCATCATAGCTAATGAAACCGATCAGCCCGCCTTGGCAAGGCAACGACTCCCCCTCATCCGGCACGGCGAAACACCGAAGCCATTGCCGGAGCCCTTCGAGCGGCGAGCCATCCAGCACCGTTTCAACCCCGCGCTGCTTGATGATGAGCCGCCGCTCGTCAGCGCGGATCACTCCGATCGGGTCAAGGCCGATAATGCTGTACCTTCCCCCTTGACCGCTCTCAAGCAACACATGATGAGGCCGGCTATAGGCCAGCTGTTCGTACTGGCGGAACCAATCCCGTCCGCGATAATCGATAGTTCGTTTCAGTCGCCTGCGCCGCTGTTCCATCCTCGTCAGCTCCTTACGATGTCCATAGTTACTTTTATTGTACAATGATTGTCCGTCTGGGTCACCATCCTCGTAAAAAAATTCGACAGGGTTGCCCCTGCCGAAAAAGTCTGCTTAGTCTTCAAATTGGTAAAGAGGCGTGCTCAAATAACGTTCGCCGTTGCTCGGGATGATGGCGAGCACTTTTTTCCCTTTGCCGAGCTCTTTCGCCACTTTCAATGCCGCATGAATCGCAGCACCGGACGAAATGCCGCCGAGAATGCCTTCCTCGCGAGCCGCGCGGCGGGCCGCCGCAAACGCTTCTTCCGTCGTTACCGTAATAACCCCATCGTAAATGCTCGTATCCAAAATATCTGGAACAAAGCCAGCACCGATCCCTTGGATTTTGTGCGGGCCCGGTTTTCCTCCCGACAAGACTGGGGAATCGGCCGGTTCAACGGCGTAAATTTTAATGTTTGGGTAAGCTTCGCGCAACACTTTGCCTGCTCCGGTGATCGTTCCGCCCGTGCCAACGCCGGCAACAAACGCATCAAGCTGGTCGCCCATTTGCTCCACGATCTCTTTCCCGGTCGTCAAGCGATGGATTTCCGGGTTCGCCTCGTTTTTAAATTGCTGTGGCATAAAGTAGCCGTGCTCGCGGACGAGCTCTTCCGCCTTTGCGATTGCTCCGCGCATCCCTTGTGCACCCGGTGTGAGCACAAGCTCGGCTCCATACGCCCGCAGCAGGTTGCGGCGCTCCAAGCTCATCGTATCCGGCATGACTAATACCGCCTTATATCCTTTCGCCGCCGCGACCATCGCCAATCCGATCCCAGTGTTGCCGCTTGTCGGCTCAACGATCGTGTCGCCCGGCTTCAGCTTGCCCGCTTTTTCCGCCGCTTCAATCATCGCCAACGCAATCCGGTCTTTGACGCTGCTGCCCGGGTTCATAAATTCCAGTTTCAAATACACATCCGCGCTGTCTTCATCAACGATGCGGTTCAGTTTCACGGCCGGCGTATCGCCGATCAATTCGGTTATCGAGTTGACTGTGCGTGCCATTGTTCCACCTCTAATCCCCATTAATTTTATCGACTTTGTCTCCAATGTATCAACTATTGGCGTAATTGTCAATCATTTTACTGTTTTCATTCTTTTTTTGCGAGTTGTTTCAACTGTTCCAGCTCCGCTTTGTCGAAATGGTACGTTTCATTGCAAAAATGGCACGAAGCTTCCGCCTGCCCTTCTTTGTCGATGATGTCTTGGATTTCCTCGGGCCCTAGGCTGATAAGGGCATCAGCGATCCGCTCGCGCGAACAGCGGCAGACGAATGACACCGGCATCGTCTCGAGCACACGGACGCCTCCATCTCCCAACAGTTGTTCGAGCAGCTGTTCCGGGCTGAGCCCTCTTTCGATCATGCGCGACACGGGCGGAATTTGTTTCAGCCGCTCTTCAATGCGAGTGATCGTGTTCTCCTCCGTCCCGGGCATCAACTGGATAATAAATCCTCCGGCGGCTCGGATGGTATGGTCGGGATTGACGAGCACCCCGACGCCAACCGATGACGGAATTTGTTCGGACGAAGCAAAATAATACGTAAAATCATCGCCAAGCTCCCCGGAGATAAGCGGCACTTGTCCGGTGAAAAAGTCGCGCAGCCCAAGATCCTTCACAACCGTCAACATCCCATTTTTGCCGACCGCCCGTGCCACATCAAGTTTCCCATGCTCGTTCAGCTCAAAATGTACATGTGGATTCGTTACATAGCCACGCACTTCCCCTCTGGCGTTGCTGTCAACTAAAATGACGCCGATCGGGCCGCCGCCGTCAATTTTAATCGTCAACGTTTCCTCGCCTTTCAGCATCGCTCCCATCATAACACCGGCGGTCAACGCCCGGCCGAGAGCCGCTGAGGCGGTCGGCCATGTTTGGTGGCGGCGTTGCGCCTCGGCGACAGTTTCCGTCGTTCTTGCGGCATACGCTCTCACTTGTCCATTGTAAGCGAGTGCTTTGACTAAGTAGTCTCCCATCTTCATCAAGCCTTTCATCCTTTTTTCTCGGTGTTTTTCTCGTACAACAATTTTAAGCCAGTCAGCGTCAAAAACGGATCAACGACATCGATGATGTCCGATTCGCTGGCAATGAGCGGAGCCAAACCGCCAGTAGCAATCACCTTCGGCGGGATTTTGCTTTTCGCCTTCATTCGCGACACGATGCCTTCCACTTGTCCGACATAACCGTATAAAATGCCGGCTTGCATGGCGCTGACCGTATTTTTGCCGATGATATCATCCGGGCGGGCGATTTCAATGCGCGGCAATTTCGCCGCCCGCGCGAACAGAGCCTCTGTCGAGATCATAATTCCCGGGGCAATGGCCCCTCCCATATATTGTTTATGTTCATTAATATAACAATACGTCGTCGCCGTGCCAAAATCGACGATAATCAGCGGACTGCCGTACAAATGGATGCCGGCGACCGCGTTGACAATCCGGTCGGCGCCCACCTCACGCGGATTGTCATATTTGATGTCGAGCCCGGTTTTAATGCCCGGACCGACGATGAGCGGTTTGATATGGAAATATTTTAGACACATGCGTTCAAGAGCAAACATAATCGGCGGCACGACCGAGGAAATGATGATGCCTCGAATGTCGGAAAACTGCAAGCCGACATGGTTCAAGAGCGCTTTGATCATCATGCCGTATTCGTCTTCCGTTTTCGAGCGGCTTGTTTCAATGCGCCAATGATGTTTCAGTTCGTCCCCGTCATACACCCCTAACACCGTGTTTGTATTGCCGACGTCCAATACAAAAATCATCGCTTCATTCCTCGCTTTTCCTCGATAAATTCCCATTCTTTATCATATCATACTTACGGGAAAAAAACTGTCCTTCTTTCCCTGGGCCGCCGGCAAAAAAAAGATGCCTCCGAACAGAGACATCGATTACTCCTCTTTCTTTTGGATGTTGATTTTCACATCGCCGTCGCTTTTGCCGGACTCCTCGCGCCCGTTCCGGTCTTTGGGCAGCGTGCCATGTTCGAACAAATGTTTAATTTGCTCCGCATCGAGCGTCTCGACTTCCAACAGCGTGTTGGCGATCAAATCCAATTTGTCCCGATGTTGGGTCAAAATTTGTTTCGCTTTTTCATAGCACTCTTTAATGATGCGCTGAATCTCTAAGTCAATTTCATAGGCGATTTTGTCGCTGTAGTTTTGCTCGTTGTGTAAGTCACGTCCTAAAAACACTTGCCCGCTCGGTTGGCCGAATTGAAGCGGACCAAGCTTTTCGCTCATACCAAACTCCGTCACCATCCGGCGCGCGATGTTTGTCGCCCGTTGAAAATCGTTGTGGGCCCCTGTACTCACTTCATTGAACACGATTTCCTCGGCAACGCGCCCGCCGAGCAGTCCGGTGATTTTATCCATCAGTTCGGCTTTCGTCATAAAGTAGCGGTCTTCTTTCGGCAGCATGACCGCATAGCCTCCGGCTTGGCCGCGCGGCACAATCGTCACTTTATGCACCATTTCCGCATCGGCGAGCACCATGCCGATGACCGTATGCCCAGCTTCGTGAAACGCGACGATGCGCCGTTCTTTTTCCGAAATGACGCGGCTTTTTTTCGCCGGTCCGGCAATCACCCGGTCCGTCGCCTCGTCGATGTCGCTCATATCAATTTTCTTTTTGTTGCGGCGCGCTGCAACGAGCGCCGCCTCATTCAGCAAGTTTTCCAAGTCGGCGCCGGAAAATCCAGGCGTCCGCATCGCGATCGTCTTCAGGTCAACGGATTCATCGAGCGGCTTGTTGCGGGCATGCACGCGCAGCACCGCTTCGCGCCCTTTGACGTCCGGGCGGTCGACGGTAATCTGCCGGTCGAAGCGACCCGGGCGCAACAGCGCCGGGTCTAAAATGTCCGGCCGGTTGGTGGCCGCGATAATAATGATCCCTTCGTTGCCGTTAAAGCCGTCCATTTCGACAAGCAGTTGGTTGAGCGTCTGCTCACGCTCGTCATGGCCGCCGCCAAGGCCGGCGCCGCGCTGGCGGCCGACGGCGTCGATCTCATCAATGAAGATGATGCACGGGGCATTTTTTTTCGCCGTCTCAAACAAGTCGCGCACCCGCGATGCCCCGACCCCGACGAACATTTCCACGAAATCCGACCCGCTGATCGAGAAAAACGGCACGCCCGCTTCTCCGGCAACCGCGCGCGCCAACAGCGTTTTCCCGGTTCCAGGCGGCCCAACGAGCAATACCCCTTTCGGAATGCGGGCGCCAAGTTCCGCAAACTTGCGCGGATCTTTTAAAAACTCGACGATTTCCACCAACTCTTCCTTTTCCTCATCTGCCCCAGCCACATCGCGGAAGCGGACTTTCCGCTTGTCATCCGTATACAGCCGCGCCCGGCTTTTGCCGAAATTCATCACCCGGCTGCCGCCGCCCTGTGCCTGGTTCAAAAGGAAGAAGAACAAAATAAAAATAATAACAAATGGGATGATGGAAGTGAAAAACGTCACCCATCCGCTCGTTTCGTCCGCTGGCACGACTTCCACCCGCGTCCGCGCCGCCGCCGCATCGATGCGGTCAAGCACTTTGTCACTGTTCATGACGTAGGTGGAAAAGTACTGCCCTTCGCTATATGTTTTCAACTGGCCTTTGATTTCATATACGCCGCGCTCCGGCTTAATGGAAAACGACTTGACATCCCCGTTTTCCAGATGAGTGATGAACGCATCGTACGTCATCGGCTCCGTTCGCTGGTTCGTGCCGTTAAAAAAGCTGACGACGCCGATCACGACGAGGAAAATCAGCAAATAAAAGATGGTATTGCGGAAAATCCGGTTCATTTCTTGCCTCCTCCCATATGAAACACACTATACTCAATACTATCATAGAAATTTGTTTCAATACAAACAATTCGGCCGTCGCCCAGCAACCGTTCTACTTTTGGTACACTTCCGGCTTTAAGACGCCGATAAACGGGAGGTTGCGGTATTTTTCCGCGTAATCGAGCCCATAGCCGACGACGAATTCATCCGGGACGGTAAATCCGGTGTAATCGGCTTGAATGTCCGCCTTCCGTCCAGACGGCTTGTCAAGAAGCGTGACGATTTTGATCGAATTCGCCTTCCGGTAGCGAAACAAGTCGACCAAATAGCTGAGCGTCAGCCCACTGTCAATAATATCCTCAATGATCAAAATATCCCGTCCTTCGACGGAGGTGTTCAAGTCTTTGACGATTTTCACTTCGCCGGATGAAACGGTCGCATTGCCATAGCTTGATACGTCCATAAAATCCATTTCTAAATATGTATCAATATGTTTGAGCAAATCGGCCATAAACGGCATCGCCCCTTTGAGAACGCCGACAGCGAGCGGAAAACGGCCTTCATATTCTTTCGTTAACAAACCGCCGAGTTCTTTGACTTTTGCCTGAATTTCCTCTTCAGTGATCAACACTTTTTGAATATCGTCTTTCATCCCCATCTTATTTTTCCTCCTAGCTGTTCATCGCCTGATATTGCAGCAAAATATAGCGAGCTTGCCCACGGTTTTGCGCTTCGAAAGCCGATTTTTTCAAGCCAGGCATCCAAAGGATGCGACCGTCGGCATCTTCGACAATCGGCCAGCGATCCCTTTCCATACGCGGAATTTTTGCTTCAATGAAAATTTCTTTCAATTTTTTCGTGCCTCCCGTCCCCTTGAGCACCATCCGGTCGCCGCGCCGACGCGTCCGCACGCGAAGCGGCAAGGAGACGGAAGCAGGATCCACGACAAACCAATCATTCCCGGCCTGCTTTCTTGGATAGTGTTCCCCAAATTCACTGATGATTGCATAGCCGTTTGGGAGGGGCAATAGCGCCGGAACCGGCAGTTCAAACCAATAGCCTTTCTCGCCGCTTTCTGCGTCAAAAGTAAACAAACAGCGGTCGTACGAGCGAATCACTTTGAGCCCTTTTGGCAAATCGATCATTCCGGAAGGGCGGCCGCGCTCACAAAGCATCAGTATATGGCCGATATGTACGGAAGTCAATGTCGGCGGAACGCCGCCATAAAGACGGAGAAGCAACAGCTGCAGCACCCGGCGCTGCAGCGGTCGCGGCAGCTCCAAAAATGGTCCGATGGAAAGCGCCGCATCGCGATGTTGTTTTTCCATTACTTTATTCAGCGCGTCCGCGGCTAATTCCTCCAAAAATTGCTCATCTTCCGCCATCATTTCGCTGTATTGCTGAAACCGCTCGTGCAGGCGCGGATTTTCCTGCCGCAGCAACGGGACAATATGATGGCGGAACCGGTTGCGCGTATAATCGTCTTTTTCATTGCTCGGATCGCGGCGTGGAGACAGCCCCATCTGCCGGCAATACGCTTCAATCTCCGCCCGGCTGACAGCCAAAAACGGACGGATGAGATAGCCGCCGTGAAACGGCCGTTTGACGGGGATACCAGCGTATCCTTTGCTTGTGCTGCCGCGCACAAGCCGCATTAAAATCGTCTCGACTTGATCGTCGCCATGATGGCCTACGGCGACGTACCCCGCTTGATGCTTTTCCATCAGTTCGGCAAAAAAGCGGTAGCGGCAGATCCGCGCCGCCTCTTGGGCGCCGAGACCTGCGCTGCGCTGAAAGGCCGGGACGTCGATTTGCGCAGTCTCACATAAAATACGGCGCTCCACGCAAAAACGTTTCACAAACTCCATCTCTTCTTCTGACTCCCGCCCACGAAACATATGGTCAACATGGGCCGCTATGACCTGAAGCTTCCATTCGTCGCGCAGCGACAAAAAAACGTGCAGCAACGCAAGCGAATCCGGGCCTCCGGAGACGCCAACGATGACGGCCGCTCCTTCTGAAAGCAGTTGATGCCTGTGGATAAAGGCGCGCACTTTGTCGATCATCCGAGCCAACCTCTTTGCGTTTCTTTCAGCTTCATCGTAACACGTCCGCCCTGTTTTCTCAAAAAAAATTACATCGCCAGCTGCCAATATATATAAAAGGCATAGGCGCCCAGCAATGCGGCGGCGATGACCACCGTTTCGACAATCCCTCTCGCTTGGCGGCGCCGTTTCACCTGCCGCCCCGACCGACGGCTTGGCACTGCCTTTCTTTCGTTTTCCGCCGATGTATGGCGGGAAGAGGCGGCCAATAAGTCGCGACGCATATCGGCCGCCTTTCGATATCGGCCGTCAAGCGCCTTTTGCAGCACCTCCTTGTATCGGGTTAAAAAGCGGTCCGTTTCGATGATGGACAACAGCTGCGCCCGACCGTCACCCTTTTTCTCAATCGGCCCCGGGCAGCAAGAAGAAATCATCACCATCGCCGCCGCAAACAAGTCGTAAGATGGCTCCGCTTTGCGCGATCCAAGCCCCCAATAGCCGCGGTCATACAGCTCAGTAAACTCTTTTACCGCCCTTCCTTGCAGCGTCGTCCCGCCCACATCAAGCAACCGAACCGACGGCGGCGACCCGGTAACGATCAAATTATCCGGCTTTAAATCCCCAAATACCCATCCTTCTTGATGAAGCCGATCAAGCACCGACAACAGCTGCATCACGAGCACGGGCGCCCATTCTTTTCCACGGCGGCGGATGAAAGCAGCAAAATTCTCCCCTTCAATATACTCCATCACATAAAACGGGATCGTCTCCCGCGCAAACGGGCTTTGCCAGTCATCGGCTTCCAGCAAAGAAGGCCCGAGGGCGGCTCCCTGGACCTTAGCAAAACGGCGCAATATATTCATTTCCGATGCCAATGACGCATAGTCATCGCTCAACTTGACGGCGACGCGAGTCCGGCCGTTCTCCGCCAAATAGACGACGCCGTTCGCCCCGCTGCCAAGCCGCCGCAGCAGCCGGTAGGAACGGCCGTGCCATTTCCCAGTGATGACCGTACCAGGCGGCAAATTACAAAGACGATTCTTCGATGTATGGCTCATCGCCATCGCCGATCCAGCTCCTTAACGACCGTTTACGCTCAAAATAGGCGATTGCCTCACGCAGCGCCGGTCCGGTCGGCGTCAGCCCGCCCGACGCCAATTTCGGAAAGATAGTGGACAACTCTTCAATCCTTGGCGTCCAGTCGATCATTTTTTCGGCGTGCGCCCGTTTTCCCGGGAAGATGAACACCGAAAAGCGGTTTTCGCCCATGCGCGCATTTAAGCTGAGCGATAAATCGATGAGCGCCTCTTTGACGGTCGGCAGTTTTGTTTTCATGCTCCCGCTCGTATCGATCAAAATGAGCACATCAAGGGCAACCGTTTCCCCGAGTTCATCGACGACTTCCATCACTTGGCCGCGCTTGTCCGGCGGCAAGTCCTCAAGCGAAACGTCAGAACCAAAGATTTGTTTCAACTCGCGATTGACGAGCCCTTGCAACGTCTGAGTCATCGCTTGGCGCGTCACCATTTGCACGGTTTGCGACAGCTGTTTCGCGTACACGACTTGGCTCATCCCGCCGCCAGCCGCGGCGATCGCTTCAATTTCCCGCCGTCCGTTTTCATCCATCGCACCTTGGTCCAAGATGCCGATCACGTTCACCGTAATGCCTTGCTCACGGGCTAGCGCCGCCATGGCGGCTGGGTCCTCACCATGGTTGGAGCAGCCATCGGTAATGAGCAAAATTTGCCGCAACGTTCCCTTTCGCACGTTCGTTCCCCTCCTTGGCGAATGTATTACCATCATCGCCGCAGGGGAACGTTTTTATACGCTAGCTATTGCGCCTTTTTCATATACATGTATGCCGGAATCGTCGCCCATTTCGGCGTATTGTGCCGAACTTTGGCGACAACGACGGTCATATCGTCTTCAATCTCGCCGCCGCATTGGCGGATCACTTCTTCCATGATCAAATCGGCGACTTCCTGCGGGTCGTTCGTCTTTAATTCTTGAATTTTCCGCTTCATCCAAACATCATGGTTTTCGACGTTCATCGGCCCTTCAAACACACCATCGCTCATCATAATGAGCAAGTCGCCCGATTTCAGCTGCTCGGTGACAACGTCAAATTCCACTTCTTTAATGATGCCCATCGGCAAGTTGCTCGCTTCCACTTTCATCACCTTGTCACCGCGCTTAATAAAGCTTGGCGTCGATCCGATTTTCAAAAACTTCGTCGCCGCGTTTTGCAAGTCGATGATGGCCAAATCCAGCGTCGCATACATGTCTTCTGTCGTCCGCAATGCCAAAATCGAATTGATCGATTTGATGGCAATCGACTCGTCCATTCCCGTCTGCAAAATCTTTTGCAACAGGCGCAGCGTCTCGCGGCTTTCGTCATGCGCCCGCTCCCCATTGCCCATGCCATCGCTGATGGCAACGGCGTACTTGCCGGTAGCAAGTTCAATCGTTGCATAACTGTCGCCAGAAATGAACCCCCCTCCTTTGGCGGCAAACGCGACGCCCGTTTCGACGACGAACGCTTTCGTCGAGCCGAAGGCGACGCGGCAGTAGCCGTTCGGGTAGGCGGCGCACTCTTCGCGCTTGACGACGATCGTCTCTCCCAAAATATCTGACAGCATCGGCGCAATCAGTTTTTCGCACTCACCCCGCCCTTCGCAGTAAGGAATGCTCATTTCAATATCGATATTTCCTTTTTCCAAACTGTAAATGTCGACATGGCCCACTTCGATGCCAAACTCTTGCAGCGCATGGTAAATTTGTTCTTCCTGCAAATAATGGTTTTCCTGTTCTTTCTGCATTTCTTTGGCGAAATCGTCCATCACTTGCGAAACGCCCAACAGCTGTTCAGCGACAAGCTTCCGGCTTTCGTGGATTTGCCGTTTGAGCTTGCGGTTTGCTTGATAAGCAACCATCTCTTTTTCAATCGTGTCGACGACTTTGCCGGCCTTGACGCAATACCGCTCCCACTCGCGCAGCAACTGATGGTTTTGCGACAATGTTTTTTCGTCCGCCTCGCCCATCATTTGCTTCATGTACGCATAGGTTGTACGAAAGTTGTCCGCCCAGCATTGCGTCTTCTTAAAGCACGTTTGGCACGTTTTTTCCGTGATGTCGCTCAAAAAATAGTCGACTTCACGGTCGCTGTATTCATTAGCATCCGGAAGCGGTTCGGGCGAAAAGCTTTCCGCCAGCGCCTGAAAGACGTTGGAAAACTGCGAGACGCGTTGCACCGTCATATCGCGGATTTTCCGGACGTATTGTTGTTGCTCATTTATATATTCTGCCGTGCCGGGAATGTATTTGGCGATTTTCTCCGTCAGTGAACGGGATGTACCAAAAAACAGCATAATTGCGATGCCGGATTCAAACAGCGTCGGCACAAGCTCACTCTTCCCTTCGCCGTATAAACCAAGCAACAGCGTCGCGACGAGGAGGCCGAACGCCACCCCAAGTTTTTTCCCTTCCCTCAGCAACCCGCCAAGCAGCCCGGCGAAAGCAAGCAAACTCATTTCCGACAAGTTGCCGACATTTGCCAAGCTCAGTACAAGCCCGGTGACAACGCCGACGGTGGAGCCGGTCGCCGCTCCGGCGACAAACGCGAACAACAAAACGAGGTAGCGCGACATCACATGCTCAAGCGACAAACCGTACACAGCCCAACCGATCATCCCGGTCAACATCGAGGCGAGCAAAATGATCAACGAAATGATCTCTTCCGCTCGCAACGCATGTTTATGCTTCTGCACTGTCAACAACGGGATGCTTTGCATAAAAATCAAGGTCAATACAAGCGACAGCCCGGCTTCGACGACCGCCATGGCGGCGCCGTAGACCGATCGCTCTCCGAGCCAATAATAGGAGATCAGCCATTTGGCGGAAAGAGACAGCACAAACACAACAAATGGAACGATTTTCAGTGACTCACTGATCACCCTCCGCACCCATCCGTAAATAAAGAGAAAGCCAAAAATGGAAACGCCGACAAACAGCGCCACATCAAGCGACAGCGTCAAAGCACCGGCCAACAGCGAGATCAACGCAAAAGCGGCCTTGTCGCGGCACAGCATATAGACCGAAACGAAAAATGGCAAAGCGAACGGGGTCAGCTTCGATAAAATCAATGCTCGTCCAAGCAAAAAGCCGACAAGAAGAAGCAAAAAGCCTTGATGGATGAACAGATGACCGAGGCGCAGCTTCACATGGCGCATCCAGCGCGACACCGTTGCTTGCGTGTCATGAATCGGCACTTCCGAAATGCTGCGGCGCACCGTCCCTCTTTCTACTCTTTCCATTCCCGATCCTCTCCTTTACCTTTCTATTACCCCCTATTATATCGCTTGAATTGTCAGAAATTTGTCAAAACCACAGAGAAAAATAAAAAATCGTTCGACGTTTTCCACGGCAAAACGCGGTCAACAGGCTTGTTCCGACAGAAAGAGACAAAAAAGAAAAACGAGCATGTCGCTTGATGGCGCATGCTCGTTTGCGATGACCCGTACGGGATTCGAACCCGTGTTACCGCCGTGAAAGGGCGGTGTCTTAACCACTTGACCAACGGGCCATTTTGGATTGTTGGTGGCGGTGGAGGGGATCGAACCCCCGACCTCACGGGTATGAACCGTACGCTCTAGCCAGCTGAGCTACACCGCCGTGTGACAACAGTTTATATCATAACGGAGGAGATGACGATTGTCAATACATATAGGCGGAAAATGCAGAGGGGAAATATATCCTCTTATTCCATACAGAAACAAAAAAGCATCCATAGCGACGGATGCTTGTTTCCGAATTTGTCATCCTTCAAACAATCTTTCAGCAGCAAGTTACCCTCGTCTCGCTCCACGACCTCCCCGCTTCGACTCCGTATGACGGCGCAGCGATGCCAATCGGTCTTCACTCTCTTTTAAGAATCGGCTGATTTTTTGTTCTAAGCTGTCCGCCGCGGAGCGGTCGTTTGTCCGATGGCGCGGCCGCTGCGAAGAAGGCGTGTCTTTTGCTTTGCGAATGGACAGGCCGATTTTTCCATCTTGACCGACGTTGATGACTTTGACATACACCATATCGCCGACTTTCAGATGATCGTTGATGTCTTTGACATAGTTATCGGCTACCTCGCTAATGTGAACGAGTCCTGTGACCCCCTCCGGCAGCTCCACAAACGCCCCAAATTTCGTAATGCCCGTGACCTTGCCTTGTAACTTGCTGCCTACTTCAATCGACATAAAAAAAGTGCTCCTCCTTAAAACGCTTTAAAGATGGTGTTTTTTTTATTATAGCGAATGAAAAAAATGCGTGTCAATATGACGAATGCCCATAGAAAACGGGCATTCGCAGGCAAAATTATTTTTCCGGCAAGACGAAAATAATTTCTCCATCTTTCGATAAGTAATATTTTTTCCGCGCCAGCTCGGCGATATAGTCATCATCATGCAACTTTTTCATTTCCTCTTTCAGTTGCTTTTCCTTCCGTTCAAGCTCCGCAAGCTGCTCTTTCAGCTTTTGCTGTTCCGCCGTTTTTGCATCGATCGCCTTCGCTTGCGAGTGCAAGGTGTAGACAAGAGCGGAGGCGAATATCGCAAACAACAACGACCAGACAACCAAACGGACAGCGACAACCCGCCGTCTTCTCGCCGCCTTCTGCTTTTTCTCCTCATGCTCCGCTATGTACGTCGACGACAGCTTCGTCACATTCGTTCTCCGGGGCACGTTCATCGCGTTTACACCTCTTTTACTCGCGCCATTTCGCAAACCACATGCTTATTTTCTCTTTTGTATTCTTGATTTGTCCAGCAAATCCTTTTAAACGTCGAAAAAATTTTTCCACCCCGGCTCGTCTTTGCGGCGGCACCCGCCGCCAAATCATGATGCCCGTCCAACGCAGCGGAGCAAGCAAAAGGCGGATCATCTTCCAAACAGCCAGCAGCACAAACCGAACGATCCACAACAAAAGCCGCCAAGCGAACAATAGAAGTGCCAGCGCCATTTGCCCAAGGAGGATGAGCGGGCGCATGACCATGAGGCGGAACAGCTGAACGAGCGTCTGTCCGAGTCTTACCGCCAGCCCAATGAACCACTCGAGCACCCGAACATAAAAGGAGCGGAGCAAGCTTTGATAAGCGGCATATCCGCATAAAAGCGCGAGAAACAAATAAAAGCGAAGCTCGCCTTCATTGACGAAAAGAAGCACATAAAACACGATGAGCGCCTGCACCGCCCAAAACAGCACGTCATTCACAAAGACGAGCCAGTGCGCCCGCTCATGCCGTTTCAACATCCGGCTGTACGTATCCCACGCCAGGCCAAGCCAGCCGCCCATGCCAATCATCGCCAGCATGGTGTACAGCTGTATGCTGACATTCATTTGAACAACTTGCTAAAGAATCCTTTAGCCTTCTCCTGATGGTCATCTAAATAAACGAGGTCGAAAATGCGCCCTTTAATCGAAACAACGCCTTTGTCGACATCTAAGTTTTTCATCTGCAAGTTTTGCCCGCGGATGGCCAAAAAGCCCATGACCGTCTCAAGCAAAAACTCCTCGTTGTCAAAGCTCTCGACTTGTTTCACCCCGGTGATGTCAAGAAGGCGCCGGCCGCGCATGATCACATCATGTTCCTGGACCGGACCTTTGTTCGTGCTTCCGCCAAATTCATCGTGTCGACTCATGTTCATCCCCCGCATTTCCATTTAGTATAGAAAGCCGGCAAGGCCAACCGCCTTTTCTCATCCGTTGTTTGTACCATATGTATGTCAGCGGGGGATGGTTTAGAACAAGCCTGCAGGACAAATTAGACGTCGTCTTGTTCCGGCGCCGGGGTGGTCCGTTCTTCGCGGATCAATTCGTACAGCCCGGTTGCCTCCTCTTTTTTCGTTGTTTCTTTTAGATCCGTCACTTTTACCGTTACCCGCTTTTGCCCAAATTGAATCGTCAATTCATCGCCGACTTTCACATCGGAGCTCGCTTTGGCGACATGGCCGTTGATCCACACTCTCCCTTGATCGGCGATTTCCTTCGCCAACGTGCGGCGTTTGATGAGGCGGGACACTTTTAAAAATTTATCAAGGCGCATTGCATGATCCCCCTTACCGTTCGTTTTCTTTGGCTTCTTCCCAAAAACGATCGAGTTCGGCAAGCGAAAACGAGGTGATCGACCGGCCGCTTTTTCGCACTTGTTCCTCGATATAAGCGAAACGGCGGGCAAATTTGTCGTTGGCCATTTGCAACGCTTCTTCCGGTTGAATCCCGTAATAACGGGCAAGGTTGATGAGCGCGAACAATAGATCGCCAAACTCGCCGACAAGCCGATCGCGACGGCCGCCGGACGTTTCGGCTCGAAACTCGGCCATTTCTTCTTCGACTTTTTGCCATATCGGCGCGGCATCATCCCAGTCAAACCCGACTTTCGCCGCTCGTTTCTGCAGCTCGTACGCCCGCATCGTCCCCGGCAGATTTTTCGGAATGTCGGCAAGAATCGATTCCGAAAGCCCGCCTCCTTTTTCTTTCTCCTTGATCTTCTCCCAGTTGGCAACGACTTGTTCGGCCGTCTCGGCCGTGACATCGCCAAACACATGCGGGTGGCGTCGGATCATTTTCGCCGTCAGCGTGCGGATGACGTCGTCGATCGAAAACAACCCTCGGTCGGCGCCGATTTGCGCATGGAGCATTACTTGCAGCAATACGTCGCCGAGCTCCTCGACCATATGATCATCGTCACCCTCGTCAATCGCCTCGAGCAGCTCATACGCCTCCTCAAGCAAATAACGCTTCAGCGACGCATGCGTCTGCTTCCGATCCCATGGACAGCCGTTCGGCCCTCTCAGCGTAGCGATGACGCGGCGCAGCGTCTCAAACCGGTGGTAAAGCAACGGCTCGTCCTTCACCGGCGGCACGTAGACGCTTGTCAAGTTGTCAAGCCCCGTCTCGCGGTCCAACTCATAAAGCGGCACGCGCTTTACTTGCTCGTCCTTCGTGCCTGCCGCGGTGACAATGTAGATCGGGTAATCGTCGGGAAGCTGCTCCATCAAAGAAAGCTTCACGTTTGAGGCCACAAACGAATCGTACACTTGACAAAAAACAGCATGCAGTGAAGGCGACCATTCTTCTCCTCGAAAAGTCGTCGCATCAAGCAACTGAAACCCTTCAATTGGATCGATGCGCACCGCCGTAAACAGCGCATCCAAAAAGCTTTGACCACCTTCGATCACGATTCGGCAGACGCCGCGCCGCTCAGCTTCGAAAAGAAGTTGCACCGTCCGCTCGGCAACAAGCGGATGGCCGGGAACAGCGTAAAACACATCGCCGCGCTTCGCCTGTTCCGTCAATCGATCGACGATGTCAGCGTACACATCCGCAAACTGCTCGTGTTTTTCATACACTTCATCAAATGACGTAAACGCAATCCCTTCCTCCGTAAGCCATTTGACCACCGGGTGTTCTTTCGTCCGCAAAAAGAGCGGATGCGCCCGCTTTAGCTTTCGGTACACACCGATCGGCAGCTGTTTTACATCTCCGGCGCCGAGGCCGAACACATAAATCGTATTCATCGCCGATCACCTGCCTCCTAATCGTAGACGGAATTTATTAGCCAATGGGAAAGCTTCCAACTCCTGTTCAGAAAAAACATGTCCTTTCACAATACACGCAAGGTAAACGACAGCACCGATGGCAACGCCGCCAAGCGCCTCGGCAGCCGCCCATAGCCGCCCCTCGCTCGAGCTGTCCATCAGCCACCTATACCCATGCAAGACGACGGCCATCATAGCGGCCGCTTTCACGGTTGGGTACATGTATTTCCGGCCCGCCGTCCGATATTCACGCGGCAAAAAGGCGCATAAAAAGCCTGCCATGAGCGCATAAGCACCCGTCGTCGCCGCGGCGGCGCCAAGCGCTCCAAACCGCGGAGCAAGCCAATGCATAAGCGCGGCCTTCCCCGCCACTGCCAACGCCACGCCGGCAGCGGCCGTCCATTCCCTCCCCATTCCTTGCAATAATGCAGAGGCGGTCAACGCGATCGTAGTAAAAAAGACAGAGGAGGACAAGACGGCGAGAACCGACGAACCGTAGTCATTCTCGAACAACATCGCATTGATCGGTCGAATGAGGCAAATGAGCCCTAACGAAGCACCAAGCCCAATGACAACGGCAAGCCGGATGGACAGCGCTCCATAGGCGAAAACGGCACCTTGGCGGCGCGCTCCGGAAAGAAGTGGAACAAGCGCCAATGAAAACGACGTGCCGACGACCGTGCCGAGCTGAATGAGCGGCTGACCGCGGTCGTACACTCCTTTTAGCCGCTGCACCTCATCGAGCCTTGCCCCCGCTTCCTGTAGAAGCGGAACGAATAAAAATGAATCGACGAGTGGAATCAGCGTCAACGCCATATTCGTCAAGCAAATGACCGTCCCCGCCGTCAATAAACGCCGGCCCACCTGTCGATCCCAAGCTGGCGGCGTGCGGCCCGACGTTTTTAGCCGCCGACGCCGGGACAGGAAGAAAAGCAAAATGAAAAGCGCCGCCGCCATGCCTACTAGCGTCCCTGCGACCGCTGCCATGCCGCAAGCATAGACGTCGGCGCCGCGCTGCACCGCTCCATACGACAGCCCTAAAATCGCCGTCACCCGGACGAATTGCTCGCCAACTTGGGACGCCGCTGTCGGCGTCATATCATGCCGCCCTTGGAAATAGCCACGCAACAATGCGATGGGCGGAAACAGCAAAAACGAAAATGAAAGCAAGCGCACGAGCGGCGTAAGCCGTCCATCGCCCATCGCCGAGGCAATCACCCCCGCCCCTAGATACAGCGAAGCAAACAGGATGACGCCAAGGACGCTTAACACCAACAAGGCGACGCGCACACTAGCGGCAGCGCCCGCTTCATCCTGTCCCGCCAACCGCTCGGCGACAAGCTTCGAGACGGCAACCGGGTAGCCGGTCAGCGAGAGTGCGACGACGATGCCATAAATCGGGTACACTTGTTGGTAAATATAAAAACCAATGTCCCCGACCATATTTTGATACGGAACACGGTACAAAGCGCTTAATAGTTTCGCGGCCAAAGCGGCGGCCGTTAAGATCGCCGCCCCTTTCCATACGTTTCCCATCCAGTTTCTCCCCTCGCATAGACAACCCACTCAACCTAGACGCCGGAGGGCGATAGAAGCCGCCAAGCGCCATTATGGCTACGCTCGATATTATAGCGCAACTTCCGCCTGTTGGACAAAGGTGATGGTCAACTCGCACGGCTTCATGCGCTGTTCCGCAAGCCAAGCGGACGAAAAAGCAGGATGTGGAAGCGATTCCGGGATTCAAGGCATCTCGCCCCCATTTGCCGGGCGGAAAAAAAGGCAGCCTGTGAAGCTGCCTTGTTGTTTCGCCTATTGTTCCATTTGTCGAGCCAAAAAGCTGGCGGCTGTTTCTACTGCTTTATGCTCCACTTCACCAAGCGTTTTCTCGCGCGATAAAATGATGACTGCTCCGATCGGATCGCCGTTGGCGACAATCGGGCCGATCGTATACGACTTCAACGTTTCCGTCATCCCGTCAACGAGCTCGACTTCCCCTTCCTCCGTATGGAGGATGGAATTGCGGTCTTCCATGGCTTTTTCCACCAACGGGCTGACGCTTTTGTTCATATACTCTTTTTTCGAAACGCCGGCGACAGCGATGTATACATCGCGGTCGCAAATGAGCACAGGCTGGCCGAGGCTGTCAAACAGCGCTTCGGCGTACTCTTTGGCAAAGTCGCCTAATTCACTGATCGGCGAATATTTTTTCAAAATGACTTCTCCATCGCGGTCAACAAATATTTCGAGCGGATCTCCTTCGCGAATGCGCAACGTTCTGCGAATTTCCTTCGGAATGACAACTCTCCCTAAATCATCAATGCGACGAACAATACCGGTTGCTTTCATGCCTTGTATACCCTCACTTTCATCTAGGATTTGAAGGATACTCCGATGAACCCTTTCAATGGGGAATTCACCATTGTTGTCATTAGTATCCTTCACAATCCACGTTCTATACGTGATGAAAGTGATTTTGGCCATTTTAGATAAAATTGCCCATCCTTCATTATCGCCACATGCAGGAAACGATAAACATCATAAAACTTTTTCTTGATTATGCCGTCACCGACTTCTCATTTTCCACCCCAGACAGCCGCCGCAGCGTCTCCTCTAAAATCATCAGCCACTCGTGCGGCTTCATTTCCTTGATATAGAGCACAATTTTCAGCTTCGCTCCGTCCATGCCAAACCCGAATAAGCGGCCATGCCGGCGTCCGATGTCAGATAGACGCTGGATTTCCACCGTTTTCGATGCCTGTTCAGTAAACAAGATGTCAATTTGCTGCTTATGTTGCTTCATCGATTCGACGCCAAGCTGCTTGGCCAACACCTTCAACTCAGCAATTTGGAACAAATACGCAACTTCATCTGGATAATCGCCGAAGCGGTCGACCATTTCCTCACGCAGCGCCTCAACGTCTTCGAGCGTCTCCACTGCCTTAAATCGCTTGTACATCTCGATCTTTTGCAACTCGTCTGCAATGTATGTGCTCGGAATATAGGCGTCGACTTCGACATCGATGACGACATCCGGCCGCTCGTCTTCTCGCTTGATGCCGCGCCGTTTCTCGATCGCTTCTTTCAACATTTGCGAATACAAATCGAATCCGACCGAGTCGATAAAGCCGTGCTGTTCGGCGCCGAGAATGTTGCCCGCGCCGCGGATCGACAAATCGCGCATGGCAATTTTAAAACCAGAGCCGAGCTCGGTAAACTCTTTAATGGCTTGCAGCCGCTTTTCTGCCGCTTCATTGAGCACTTTATCTTTCCGATAGGTGAAATACGCATAAGCGACGCGGTTGGAGCGGCCGACGCGCCCGCGCAGCTGATACAGCTGCGACAATCCCATCCGGTCGGCGTCATAGACGATAAGCGTGTTGACATTCGGAATATCGATGCCCGTTTCAATGATCGTCGTCGTCACCAGCACATCGTATTGCCCTTCCAAAAACGCCAAAATCGTCGATTCGAGCTCCGTTTCCGACATGCGACCATGCACGTAAGTGACGCGCGCTTCCGGGACAAGCTGTGCGATTTCTTCCGCTTTCAAGTCGATATCTTCAATATGGTTGTAAAGGAAAAACACCTGCCCGTCGCGGGCGAGCTCACGTTCAATCGCCTCTTTGACGAGTTCGGGCGTATATTCCATGACATACGTTTGCACCGGGAATCGGTTTTCAGGCGGCGTCTCGATGATCGACAAATCGCGCACGCCGATCATCGACATATGCAACGTACGCGGAATCGGCGTCGCCGTTAAGGTGAGCACGTCGATGTTCGCCTTCAGCTGCTTAATTTTTTCTTTATGCGCCACGCCAAACCGTTGCTCCTCGTCGATAATGAGCAAGCCTAAATCTTTAAACTTCACGTCTTTCGACAGCAGCCGATGCGTTCCAATGACCATATCGATCGTCCCATCTTTTAGCCCTTTGATGATCTCGGCTTGTTGCTTTTTCGTCCGGAAGCGGTTCAACAGTCCGACGTTGATTGGGAACCCTTGAAACCGTTCGCGCACCGTTTCGTAATGCTGTTGGGCCAAAATCGTGGTCGGCACAAGAAAGGCCACTTGTTTGCCGTCCATAATGGCTTTAAACGCCGCCCGCAACGCCACTTCCGTCTTCCCGTAGCCGACGTCGCCGCAAAGGAGGCGGTCCATCGGTTTGTCGCTCTCCATATCACGCTTAATTTCCTCAATCGACCGAAGCTGATCTTCCGTCTCTTGATACGGAAACGCCGCTTCAAATTCGCGCTGCATCTCGGTGTCCGGCGAAAACGCATATCCTTTGCTTGCCTCACGCTCGGCGTACAGCTTGATTAAATCTTCAGCAATATCCTGGACGGATGATTCCACTTTCTTTTTGACCTTTTTCCATTCCGAACCGCCTAGTTTGTAAATTTTTGGTTCTTTTCCTTCCGAGCCGACGTATTTTTGCACTTGATCCATTTGGTCGACCGGAACATACAGCGTATCGCCGCCTTGGTACTGGATATGAATATAGTCTTTATGCACCCCGTTGATTTCTAACGTCTCGATGCCTAAATATTTCCCGATGCCATGGTTGACATGGACGACGTAGTCGCCGACTTGCAATTCGGCGTAGCTTTTGATCCGCTCGGCGTTGGACAGCTTTTGCCGGCGCACCGGGCGTTTGACCCGTTTTTTGAACAACTCTTCTTCTGTGATGACGGCAATTTTTTGCAACGGCAATTCAAACCCGGTATTTAAATCTCCTTCAAGGAGCTGGCATTTGCCATGCAGCAAAGCCGCATCGCGCGCGAGCGGCAGCGCGTCAATCTCATAATCTTGAAGCAATGATTGCAGCTTTTTCACCCGCTCTGCATTCGGCGCCAAAAAGACGACCGCATAGTTTGCCTTTTTCCACCGCTCGACTTCGGATTGAAGAAGCGCCATTTGCCCATGGAAGTTTTGCATTTGTTTGCACGTAATATTGACGACGTTTTGTGGGTGGGCATACGGAACATGGCGCAAAAACAACGATAAGTATACCCGCTGGAATCGATGTTTTTGCAATAATTCAGAAAACGAATGCGAAAGCGGCACGCCATGAATCATTTTCCCACTGTCAAGCAAACTCGTATACCATTCCGCCTCTTCGCGGTCCAACCGTTCCGCCGCCTCTTGCAGCCGGCTCATTTCATCCATGAGCAGCACGCCGTCTTCTGGCAGGTAATCTAGCAAACTCGCAACCTTTTCATAAAAAAGGGACATATATTTATATTGTTGCTCGATTTCCTGCCCCTCGCGCAATTGCTCAAGCTCAGCGTGAATATGTTCATACATCCGCTGTTTGGCGGCCTCATCTTTCATCGTCTCCAAACTCGACGCAAGCCCCGCTTCAATCCGCTCGATTCCTCGGCGCCGCGTCTCACCATCGAGAATGATTTCATCGGCCGGCCCGATCATGATGCGCTCGATTTGCCCTTGCGAACGTTGGTCGTCAGGGGTGAACGTCCGAATCGATTCGATTTCCGTATCAAACAGCTCGATGCGGTACGGAAGCTCAGCGGTCAATGGATAAATGTCGATGATGCCGCCGCGGACGCTGAACTCTCCGGGGGCGGAAACGGTGCCGACCCGTTTGTACCCCATTTGCACAAACTTCTGTTTACAACGTTCTACATCGAACTCTTGTCCAACGGAGAAGGTGAACAAATACTGCTTCCAAAGCGACGGCGGCGGCAACAAACGCCGCAAGCCGGCGACCGGGCAGACGACGACTCCTTTTCCGCCTTGCGCCCAATGGTTCATAATCTCTAGGCGCTGTGCCTTCAGCTCCGGGCTGGCGACCGCCATCTCAGCGGCGATCACTTCGTTTACTGAATAAAGGAACACGTCTTCCGGCCCGAGCAACGAAACGAGATCGTCATACATTTTTTGCGCCTGAAACAAATTGTGAGAGACGACTAACAGCGGCCGGCCTGTCTCCTTGTAAAGCGTGGAAATAAAAACAGACCGGGCCGATCCGGACAGCCCGGCGACAAGCTGTTCCTTCAAACGGACATGGAGCCCCTCGATGATCGTACGGACATCTTGGTTTTCAGCTAAATAGCGATGCAACGAAAGCACCCCTATTCTCCCTCCTCTCAACGCCAGTTTCTTTCCGTTTCATTGGCCTGGCGCAAACACAAAAACGCTTTGGTCGCCCAAAGCCGCCCTTAATGGATGAATTTTTCGTATTGATGCCATTCTGGGTTTCGCGCCAGCGCCTCTTGACAGTCTTCGCAAATCGTTTTCACATGAATGTCACCGTTCGGTTCATACGAAATCATCTCGAGCCGTTCCTCTTCCGTTAAGTGGTGGAATCCCAGTTTCTCGCTGTATATCGGCATTTGCTCAATCGTTCCGACTTTTGCACCGCAATGGCGGCAATAGTAATGTAGCGCCATTCAAGCCAACCTCCTCACTGGGCACCGGGCTGTTCCGCCCACAAGGCAGGCGAAGCCGACGCTTCGGCCGCCTCCCGTACTCACATTGTGCACCAGTTCAGAGGAAAATATTCACTCGTTAAAATCATTCATCACTTGAATAAATGGCGCCTTCACCGCCTGTTCACACGCATCGGCAGCCCGCAGCACCGCTTTGTCCACCGCCGGTTTCTCCTCTTCCGTAAAGCGGCTGAGCACGTAATCCGCAACCGGTTGCCCGTTCGTTGGCCGACCGATGCCAATGCGAATGCGCTTAAACTGCTCGGTGCCAAGGTGGTGAATGAGCGATTTGACGCCATTATGGCCGCCGGAGCTTCCTTTCAGACGAAGGCGGATTTTTCCCGGCGGGAGATCGAGGTCATCGTAAATGACGATGACATCATCGATGGCAATGTCGTAGTAATCCATAAGTGGGCGAACACATTCCCCTGATAAATTCATATATGTCAACGGTTTGCATAATGCCACTTTTTCGCCAGAAACGGACGCCGTTCCGAACAAGCCGCGAAATTTAGCGGTTTTTAACGATACATTCCAGCGCTTCGCCAGTTCGTCGATGACGAAAAAGCCGACATTGTGCCTTGTTTGCTCATACTCCTTGCCCGGATTGCCGAGCCCGACAAACAGCTTCAATCCTCGCGCTCCTCTCTTTGCATGATACTACAAAAGACGTAACCGAAACGGTTACGTCTGTCACTCTTCTGGCGTCGTTTCTCTTCCTTCCGCAGCGTCAGGCTGCCCTGCCTCTTGCTGTTCGCCGCTATCGATTTCTTCCTCTTGTTGCGGCGGCAAGATCGTGGCGATCACTTCGGAAGGTTCATGATTGATTTCAAATTTGCCGTCCGTTTGCACGTCGCCAACGGTGACGGTATCACCGACTTGCAGTCCGGAAATGTCCACTTCGATCACTGGAGGAATGTTCGCCGGCAGGACGCGGATGGACAGCTCATGCAAGTTTTGCTGCAACACGCCGCCATCCTTCACGCCAGGCGCCTCGCCTACTAAGCGAACTTCAACGTCAATATCAACTTCTGTCGATAGATCAACCGCTTGAAAATCGGCGTGAAGCAACTCGCCACGCAACGGATCGCGCTGCATCTCGCGCAGCAACACCGAGTAGTCCTCGCCGCCGACTTTCAGCGTCAGCAAGCTTGTGCGTCCGCCTTCACGAAGCACTTTTTCCAGTTCAGCGGCGCTGACGAAAATCATTTTGTTTTCGACTTTTTTGCCGTACAAAATCGCTGGAATGCCGCCTTGCGAACGAATACGCCGCAATGTCGAACGTTTTTTGTCTGTGCGTTCTTTCGCTTCCAACACAATCGCCATGTTTCTTCACCTTCCTGAATTAGAATCTATTGACTACTTTATCCTAAAACAAGAAGGGCTAAACATGTTTTCTTGCGTTAGTCGAACAGGACGCTGACAGACTTCATTTCATACACGCGCGTAATCGCTTCAGCAATAAGCGGAGCCACCGACAGCTCTACAATTTTATCAATTTTTTTCTCTTCTGGCAAGGCAATTGAATTGGTGACGACCAGTTCCTTAATTTTGGAACTTTGAATGCGCTCGATCGCTGGACCAGACAGCACCGGATGGGTGCAGCACGCGTACACTTCCTTCGCTCCGCTTTCCGCTAGAGCGTTGGCCGCGAGTGTAATCGTGCCGGCCGTATCGATAATGTCATCAATCAAAATGGCCGTTTTCCCCGCCACTTGCCCGACAATGTTCATCACTTCCGCCACGTTCGGCTTCGGCCGGCGCTTATCGATAATGGCAATCGGCGCTTTCAAGCGGTCGGCGAGCTTGCGCGCCCTTGTGACACCCCCATGGTCCGGAGAGACGACGACAATATCTTCCAATTGTTTACTTTTGAAATAATCCGCCAAAATGGGCACACCCATCAAATGATCGATTGGAATATCGAAAAATCCTTGAATTTGGGGGGCATGCAAATCAAGCGTGATGACGCGCGACGCTCCGGCCGTCTCGAGCAAGTTGGCGACCAGCTTCGCTGTAATCGGTTCGCGCGAACGCGCTTTCCGGTCTTGACGGGCATAGCCGTAATACGGCATCACGATATTGATCGTGCGGGCCGAGGCGCGCTTTAACGCGTCGATCATGATAAGCAACTCCATCAAATGCTCATTGACCGGCACGCTCGTCGATTGAATGACGAACACATCGTCGCCGCGGATGCTTTCTTCAATGTTGATTTGAATTTCCCCGTCGCTGAAACGGGAAACGGAACATTTGCCGAGCTCGATTCCCATGACTTCTGCAATTTCCTTCGCCAACTTCATGTTCGAGTTCAGAGCGAACAATTTTAATTGATGCTGACAGTCAGACATGATAGACCTCCGCTAAGATTTTTTCTTGCCTGGCAGGCGATCGACATAATTTTCTTTATTGACTTGCCGGGCGCGGGCAATGGCGAGCGCGCGACCGGGGACGTCATTCGTGATCGTCGATCCGGCGGCGACGTAAGCGCCTTGTCCTACCGTAACCGGTGCAATCAAATTGACATTGCAACCGATAAACGCCCCATTTTCGATTTTGGTCATATGCTTATTCACGCCGTCGTAGTTGACCGTAATCGACCCGCAGCCAAGATTGACATCGGCGCCGACTTCAGCATCGCCGATATAACTCAAATGCGGCGCCTTGCTTCCTTTGCCGAACGTCGATTTTTTCACCTCGACGAAATTGCCGATCCGCACCTCATCGTCGATTTTTGACAGCGGTCGAATATGGGCGAACGGGCCGATCGTCACATCCGAACCAATCTCGCTGTCATGGGCGACCGAATGGCGAATCGATGTGCGATGGCCGATATAGCAATTTTTAATTTCCGAATTTGGTCCAATGACGCAGTCTTCACCGATCACCGTCTCGCCTTCAATCACCGTGCCGGGGTAAATGACCGTGTCGCGTCCGATCATCGCCTCGGCGGAAATATAAGTGGAAGCCGGATCGATGATCGTGACCCCGTTTTTCATATGCTGACGGCAAATTCGAGCACGCATGATCCGCTCCGCTTCGGCGAGGGCGATGCGGTCGTTTACGCCGATCGTTTCCTCAAACGACGGCGCCTGATAGGCGGATACAACGCCGCCGTCGGCTTTGATAATTTCAATCACATCCGTTAAATAATATTCACCTTGAGCGTTGTGGTTGGTCACTTTTGTAAGCGCTTGAAACAATGTCTGGTTGTCAAAGCAATAGATTCCCGTGTTAATCTCGCGAATGTTCCGCTCTTGCTCGCTCGCATCCTTATGTTCGACAATTTTCTCGACATGGCCAGCCTGGTTGCGGACAATGCGGCCATATCCGGACGGATCATCAGCGATGGCCGTCAATACGGTCGCCTTCGCCTTGGCGGCCATATGATGCTCGACGAGCGTCTCCATCGTCTCAGCGGTGATGAGCGGCGTATCCCCACAGACGACAATCGTCACTCCTTCAAGGCCGCGCAAATGCGGAGCCGCCTGCATTACTGCATGCGCCGTCCCGAGTTGCTCCTCCTGCAGGGCATATTCACACTGAGAGCCGAGCTGTTCTTTCACTTGTTCCGCCCCAAATCCCACTACCGCAATCGTTTTTTCCACCCCAAGCTTCGACACTTGGTCGATGACGTGCTGAACCATTGGCTTGCCGCAAACGGGATGAAGCACTTTATACCACTTTGATTTCATCCTCGTCCCTTGTCCGGCCGCCAAAATGACCGCATATCGCTTCATGTGAAAGGCCTCCAATTACCCTTTTATCCATAATTGAATATATATGAATCAGTGGCACTTTTCAAGGAAACAATGCGGTTGCCAAAAAAATAGAGAGCTTGGTGAATTTCACCTAAGCTCCCTTTCATATGTTTACGAAGCGCCAGCTTCTTCAAGTTCTTCTTCCAACTTCCCGAGGCGGTGATATTCAGCGAGGATCGCCTCCTGGATTTTCCCGCGCGTGGCGGAATTGATCGGATGAGCGATATCACGGAACTCCCCATCTGGTGTGCGCTTGCTCGGCATCGCGACGAACAGCCCATTGTTTCCGTCGATGACGCGGATGTCATGGACGACGAACTCGTTGTCCAACGTAATGGAGGCGATCGCTTTCATCCGTCCTTCGGTATTGACGCGGCGTAATCTTACGTCTGTCACTTCCATTTTGCTCACCACCTTTTCCCCTATATGAGACTCGATGTAATTAATTCCACGTGCTCGAGTCATTTCCTTCTTTTTTCGAAAAATTTTTTATAAATTTTTATGTAGGGAAAAAGTGGGGCTAATCATTACGGAACGAGGGCAACGACTTCAATTTCGACAAGGACATCTTTCGGCAGCCGGGCTACTTCCACGCACGAGCGCGCCGGCTTATGGTTCGGGAAGTATTGGCTGTACACTTCATTCATGGCCGCGAAATCATCCATATTTTTCAGAAATACGGTCGTTTTCACCACCGTATCGAGCGAAGCGCCGGCCGCTTCCAATACGGCCTTCAAGTTTTGGAACACTTGATGCGTCTGCGCTTGAATGTCGCCTTTCACCAATTCCCCTTCTGGAGTGAGCGGGATTTGCCCCGAGCTGTAAAACATGTTGTTGACGATGATCCCTTGCGAATATGGGCCGATCGCTTGCGGCGCCTTCGTTGTCTCTACCTTTCTCATGAGCCAGTCTCCTTTCTTGATTTTTATGTCAAGCAGCGAGTGCTATAAAAACGCTTTGTAATTGCCTTCTTTGACAGCGATCCGCTTTTCTTTTACGTCGACCTCGGACAGTTTGACGAGTGAAATGTATTCGTCGACCAACCGTTCTTTCGCCTCCTCCGACTCGACGAGCACGCCAATGCCGGAGACATTGCCGTTAAACTCCTGCAGCAAACTGATCATGCCGTTGATTGTACCCCCCGCCTTCATAAAATCGTCGACGATGAGCACATTGGCTCCTTCCGCTAAGCTGCGCTTCGATAGGACCATCGTTTGGATGCGTTTGGACGAGCCGGATACGTAATTGATGCTCACCATCGGTCCTTCTGTCACTTTATTGTCATGGCGGACGATGACAACGGGCACATACAAAAAGTTGGCGATGGCATACGCGAACGGAATCCCATTGGTGGCGATCGTCATGACGACATCCACCGGACGGTCGGCAAACATCGACGCATAAAGGCGGCCGATTTTGTTCATAATACGGGGATCGCCAAGAATGTCGGTCATATACAAATATCCGCCGGGAAGAAGCCGATCCGGACGCGACAGTTGTTCACACAAATACGCAACCACTTCTTCCGCTTCCTCAGCAGCCATTTTTGGAATGTATTGCACGCCACCGGCAGCGCCGGGCAGCGTCCGAACGGTTCCGATTCCTTGCTGCTCGAACGTCTGCTTAATGATGGCCAAATCTTCGCTGATCGACGATTTGGCCGATTCGTACCGCTCGGCAAAAAATGTAAGCGGAATGAGCTGATGTGGCCGTTCAAGAAGATAATGCGTCATATCAACTAAACGGCCGCTTCGCCTTAGCTTCATAGCCGACCTCCTGAAACCGAATATTATAAATATATTTTAACAAAAATGTACGTGTTTAATCAAGAGAATGTCGTTCTCCTAACATTCTCACCGCAAACACTTGGTCACAAAAGCCGCGCAACCCATTGTATACCCGCTGCATTCTCGAATCGTGCTCGATCAGTCCAAACACGGTCGGCCCGCTGCCGCTCATCAGCACCGCATCAGCGCCAAACCGCTTCATTTGTTCTTTAATATGCGCGACTTCCGGATATTTTTTCAACGTCACTTCCTCAAGAACATTGCCGACCAACCGGCAGATCGCCGCATAATCTTGCCGCTCGATCGCTCTCACCATCGCATCGACGTCTGGATGGCTGACACGCTCAAGTTCCAAGTTTCGGTACACTTCCGCCGTCGATACACCGATCGGGGGCTTGGCCAGCACAACCCAGCACGGCGGCGGCGAAGCGATCGGAGTGATGATTTCCCCGCGCCCCGTCGCCAAGGCGGTTCCGCCGTAGACGCAAAAAGCGACATCTGATCCGATTTTCGCCCCGAGCTCTGCCAGTTCATCCATCGTTAATCCAAGTTGCCAAAGCTTGTTCAACCCACGCAGCGTCGCCGCCGCATCGCTGCTTCCTCCCGCCAATCCGGCGGCCACCGGAATATGCTTCGTAATCGAAATGGCCACCCCTTGGCGGATCGAAAACGTCTCTTTAAGAAGCTTAGCCGCCTGATACGCCAAGTTGCGGCAATCATCCGGCACAAAGCGGTTTTGCGAAACGATGCGGATCGCATCTTCCTCCGGCAACGCGACAAGCTCAATGCGATCGGCCAAATCGATCGTCGTCATCACCATTTTCACTTCATGGTAACCATCCGGGCGCTTATAAAGAACGTCGAGTGACAAATTGATTTTCGCCGGCGCTTTTATCGACAACCTCACTCATCCTCACCTGCTTCCACGCGCAATCATGAATAAGCGGATTGGCATCCATCGGCTGCTTTCCGTCTCCGCCGTCTTTGCCCCGTCTCATCCGCCTTTCTTTCGTCAACCCATTTTATCATATTACCATGTTCTGGCGACGACGCCAAACAATATATGTATGCAAAAAAGGGCGCCCCGTTCGGGACACCCTCGCCGCAACACGCCCCGCTGCCGGCGCTATTCCGTTGTTCCGGCCAGCTGCCGCTCCGCCCGTTCAATCGCCAATCTGACCATGTTTCCTGCGTCTTTCGCGCGGATGGCGCCCCACCCCTCACGTTGCACGACATCGTAAAAGCCCAACTCTTTCGCCAGCTCTTCTTTCAAGCGTTGCGACATAATCCCGCGGCGTCGACCCAATGTCAGCAACCCCTTTCCATGTTCATTGGCGCTATGGCATGAAACGTTTGGCAACCCGCCGGCGCATCAACAAGCCGGCTTTGCATTTGGCCGGGCAAAAGGCGGCTGCGGCAGTTTTAGTATGAAATAAAGAGGGCCGTTTTATCATAGTTCCGAAAGAAAACTCCCGCTTCAAACAAAACGAAGTGGGAGTAGTTCACGTCACCTATTTATGACAAAACAAAAAACAAAAAGCAGCAAACAAATCTGTCTACTGCCCCCCTGCTTGCTCATCATCCCAAAACGTCAACTTTACTGTCTCTGTCAATACGTCGGCGTAGCTGAACGATACGCGTTCAAACGAATTCTCTTTTTGATCCAGCTCAATGACAAATACGGATGGATATGTTTCCGCCAAAATACCACAACGCTCAATCATTTTTCTGCGTCCGCCGTTGGCCCGCAGCGTCAACCGTTTCCCGATATTGGAATCCAGCGTTTTTTTAATATCGGATAAAGTCTTTGGCATTCATCATCCACCTCACTATTTGTAATTATAACAAAGATGGTGTCTAAAGTCAAAAAATAAAGATTATATCAAGGCATTTTTATTTCTGTCAATGTATATTTTTCTACAATATCCTTCTTTTTATGTGTGATGTGGAACTTTTTTGTAAAAAAATGCGACGGACGTATAGAAAAAACCGCCCATCAACTGCGGCGGTTTTCCTCTCGATTCTCAATGAGGCGAAACGGCATCCCGGTGCGGAGCACGCCTTTCGTTTCCACCCCACCAAGCCCCTTTTCCCCAGTTAACGTGTTGCGCAACACATCCCATACGTCGACCGTTTCGGTGAACGGGGTGAAGCTGAGGCGCGAAACGATATAGACGGGGTCCAGAGCATGAATGTTCACCCGCGCTGGTGAACTGGCAAAATTCGCCCCAGCGCGGATGAGCGACTCAAAGTGCGACTGGCAGGCGCCGGCGAAAATGATCAGTTGGTCCAAATGGGGCACTTTTTTGCGCGCCTCTTTCACCGTTTGCACAAAATGGCGCGAATGGCGGTACGCTTTTAACTCATGCACCTTTCCTTTTGACTTCGAATACGAATCATGCCCGGTGATGACTAAAATATCAGGGCGAAACTGCTCGATCCAGTAGCCAACTTTTTCCGGCATTTCGCTTTCCTCGCAGTAAATGCCGTGCACCGGCACGCCGATCCGCTCATACAAATCCATACATTTGCGCAAATATAACGGGTCGCCATCCAAATGAAGAACGCGCCCCGGAATTTGAAAAAAATCTTTCTCCACCCGGTATCCGCCGGTCGCCCGATATTCGACTTTTTGCTTGATCGCCTGATAATCTTGGCGAAAAAGCCGATACGATTGTTCGATCAGCTCGATTTCCCGCTTTTTCCGTTCCTGTTGCTCCTGCTCATCGATGACGACTAAATCGCTGCACGGAGCGTCCGCGACGAGGCGCACGTCTTCACCATACAAAATCGCTTCCCACTCGCCGTTTTTTTCTTTAATATCAATCACTCGGAACAATAAATCACATTGGTAAGACTTGCGGGCGACAATATCGCCGATTTTAATGACGTCCATCACCGCTCACTCCATTGCATAATCGTTGTCATCCATACGATATGCACGTGCGGACAATAGGTGATAGACGCCTGTTTGGACGGCTTTGGTTGACGAAAAGACCGCTGCCCCCTAGAGGAGTGCTTTCTTTACGACTCCTTCATTTGCCGAAAAGCGGTGCCAACGCGTTGCTTAATGAAGCAAACTCAGCGATGTCAAGCGTCTCTCCGCGGCGGCGCGGGTCAATGCCCAAAGCAACGAGCACTCGTTCAATTTTCTCTTTGTTCTCTTTTCCTCCCGGCAAATTGTTTGTTAAGTTGTTGAACAGCGTTTTGCGGCGCTGGGCGAAGCTTGCCCGCACCACTTGGAAAAACACGCCCTCATCGTCGACAACAACAGGCGGATGCTGCCGCTTTACGAGCCGGATGACAGCAGAATCAACGTTCGGCTGCGGCATAAAGACGGTGCGCGGCACCGTCATGACGACTTCCGCTTCGGTATAATACTGCACAGCGATCGTCAGCGAGCCGTAATCTTTTGTCCCTGGCTTAGCGGCAAGACGGTCGGCGACTTCTTTTTGCAGCATGACGACCATGCCTCGGATCGGCAACCGCTCGGTAAGCAGCTTCATAATGATCGGTGTCGTCACATAATAAGGTAAGTTGGCGACGACCATCCGGTCGCTTACATCAGCCAGTTCCTCGGCGATGACGGCATGCAAGTCGACCTTTAATACATCTTGGTGAAAGATGCGCACATTGTCATAAGGAGACAGCGTGTCGGCCAAAATGGGCAACAGTCGGCCGTCGATTTCGAAAGCGACGACTTTTTTCGCCCGTCGCGCCAATTGTTCCGTCAACGCTCCGATGCCCGGTCCGATTTCAATCGCTCCTGTATCAGGGGAGATGTCGGCAACATCCACGATTTTCCGCAAAATGTTCGCATCGATCAAAAAGTTTTGCCCAAGGCTCTTTTTAAACGAAAAGCCATATCGCTCCAAAATTTCTTTCGTCCGCCGCGGTGTTGCAATATCTTTATACATCGTCTGCCTCCTCCTGCATCACGTGCGCTAACGCGGCATAAAAAGCATCACGGGAAATGCGGAACACTTGCAGCCGCTTATGAAACTGCCGACCGTTCGCATAGCCGATTTTCAGCTCCTCGCCGAGACGCTGCCGCCGCCGGCGCGCCATCGCACCGCCGATCAACCCAGCCTCGATCAGTTCAGCAAACGTAATTTCTTCCTTCCAATCCGACGCCTCTTCATACACGTTGGCGAGCGCCCGACGGATTTCGTCAGGGGACGCGTGCTCAACCCCGATGCCCTTGCCGTTTTTCGCTTTGGCTGCCTCGCGCGGCAAAAAGGCATGCTTGCACCCCGGCACCTGTTCGGCAATCGTGCGGCGAATTTTTTCGCCGGGAAAATCGGGATCGGTAAAAATGATCACGCCGCGGCGCTCTTTCGCCAGCTTGATCCGCTCAATGACATCCGCGCCCACTGCTGCTCCGTTTGTCTCGATTGTATCGGCATCGACGGCGCGCCGGATCGCCGCCGTATCATCTTTTCCTTCCACAACGATCACTTCTTTGATCTTCATCCTCCCATTGCAGAAACAACGGAATCGTCTCTTTTTCCTATTTCTGCAATGCCTCCTTTCCGGTAAAATCAAAAGTAAGGCGAATCATCGCCGAAAGCCGCTTCATTCCCTTATTATTTTTTGAATTTCGCTGAAACTTTTTTTCCGTTTGCATCGTCTAATTTAGTAGAAACGGCGCGCATTGTCGCGGCACAATGCCATTATAGCGAAAAAAAGCAGAGGGAAAAAACCCTCCGCTTCGTTCTCCCATCGCATCTCTATGGCAATACCCGTATTTTCACGCGCTTTCTGCCCCAACGAAACGCATCCGATCGTTCCGGGAAAAACACATCAATTTTATATCCGCGGATGCCTGAGCCGGTGTCAGCGGCAATGGCATATCCGTATCCTTCCACATACACTTTCGACCCAAGGGGGATGATGGACGGGTCGACCGCAATCACTTTAGCGGAAGGATTTTTGCGCAAGTTGATGCCCGTGCTTGTTATGCCTGAACAGCCTGCACAATAGGCAGTGTAGGCGGTGGCGGTGACGTAAAATTCCTTCGCGGCATGGTCCGAGCCGCGCGAGGACGGGCGGTCGGGCGCGGCAGCTGAGCGCACAGTTTTCGTGCCGATGGCGACAATGCGCGCCTTGCTTTCTTTTAGCGTTTTCGCAGCGATTAGTTTGCGCGCCGTTTCTTTGCCGTTTTCCAATGTCACCTCATACGTTTTTTGAACCATCCCTTTTTCTCCAGGCTGAATGACGCGCCGCTCTCCTTTCGGCAATGAGTCGTCCCGTTTTGTCACCACGGCAAAGTCGACGGGTTCTTCCACTACATCGGTGACTTTTTTTACTCGGACCACACAAATGGTCATCTGTTCTTTGACCATTTCGTGCAAGGAGGGCTCTATCCGATCGAGTTGACCTAGCTGAATCCCTTGCTGCTTCAAAAAGTCAGCGACCGTAGTCGAAGTTGTCCATACCTGCTGTTGTTTACCGCCGACATTGACGTGGACTGGAAACGCCTTTTCAACGCCGATGTCCATGCCTTTTTGAATTTTCGCCGAAAGCGCCGGCGCCACTTTGTCATACGGCCCGACTGCCACGTGCTGCGAACGGAGCAGCTCCGCGACTGTATCGGCTGTCGTCCATATCTTTTTCTTTTTTCCATTGACCGTCAGCGTCACTTCTTTGCTCGCTTCCCAAACGATATGGAGATCGTCGGTGATCGGTGAGTGGAGAGACGGATAAACATAATCTTCTTTGCGCGGTTGAATGTTTTGCTCCGCAAGCAGCTCTTTCACCGTTTTCGCATGAGTGCGAATTTCTTGTTTGTTTCCGTTTTTGATCAGCGTCACATCGTCTTTGGCCATCTCATATCCAGCAACCCCTGTCGTCGCGGAGATGGCGAGAAACCCGCCCGCTGTGACGGTCACGTTTTTCCTCCATAAGTCCAGCCATTTCCTCCCATTCGGCAACATCAGATGAACGCCTCCTTTTTCTACGGAATTCCCCTCTCCCTTTAACATGTACGCACGAGCATACTCTATTATGCAGAAAATTCAGTGAAAAAGGAAGGAAGACTTGTCGACACGCGGTTGGCTCATATCGGCTGAATTTGTAGAATTTTATCGTCTTCGCCGCACCTTCGACAAGCTTCCCCGCTGTTCGACGCCTAATTTTAGCGGTCGATGGCGAACAATTTTTTGGCATTTTCCGCCGTTGTTTCCGCTACTTCGGCAAAAGAAATGTTTTTGATCTGTGCGATCGCTTCGGCAACGTATTTGACATAGCTCGGCTCGTTTCGTTTGCCGCGGAAAGGGTGAGGCGTTAAATATGGACAATCGGTTTCGATCAATAAATGGCTCAGTGGAATCTCCTTCGCCACTTCCTTCGGTTTTTTCGCATTTTTAAACGTGACCGGTCCGCCAAGGGAAATGAGAAAATTCATGTCCATGCACTGTTTGGCCACCTCGACGCTGCCGCTGAAACAATGCATAATCCCGCCGACTTCGGCGGCGTTTTCCTCTTGCAAAATTTTTAAAATATCTGCCGTCGCCTCACGGTTATGAATAATGATCGGCAACTTCACCTTTTTAGCCAGCCGGATTTGCTGCCGGAACACCTCTTGTTGCACGTCTTTCGGCGATTTATCCCAATGGTAGTCAAGCCCCATCTCGCCGAGCGCCACGACTTTCGGGTGAGCGGCGAGCTGTTCAATCATCTGCAAATCATCGTCCGTCATCTCGATCGCATCAACCGGATGCCAGCCAACCGCCGCATAAATAAACGGATACCGCTCGGCCAGCTCGATCGCCCGATCGATCGTCGGACGGTCAAACCCGACGACGACAATGTGTGAAACCCCTTCATCGCGGGCGCGTTCAATGACTTGTTCCAAATCTTCTTCGTATTGGACTGCATTCAAATGTGCGTGCGTATCAAACAGCATACTAATGCCCTCTTTTCCACCTTGATGTTAAGTGTAGCATAGAAATTGGTTACATACGTCACATTTCGTTAACATTTCCATTACAAAATAGCGACAAGGAGGTGTCAAGCGCAACACCCCCCTGCCAAGCAAACCGTTATTTGATTTTCGTTCCATTCGGCACGTGTTGATCAACCGTCGCCAGCGAAAATTCCCCGCCGCTGCCTCCGGCTAGAATCATGCCTTCCGACCATTCGCCGCGAAGCTTGGCTGGTTTTAAATTGGCGACGCAAATGACTTTTTTGCCGACTAGTTCTTCTGGTTTGTAAAACTCAGCAATGCCGGAGATCACTTGCCGCTTCTCGCCGCCAAGGTCAAGCTGAAGCTTCAACAGCTTATCGGCGTTTTTTATCCGTTCGGCATGGATGACTTCAGCGACGCGCAAATCGATTTTGGCGAACTCGTCAATCGAAATTTCCGCCGCCTCCGCTGCTTTTTTTTTCTCTTTTACCGGTTCGGCGGCCGGTTTGCCCCCTTGCATATGCGCCTTAATGTACTCCACTTCCGCTTCGATGTCGAGGCGCGGGAAGAGCGGTTCTCCCTTTTGCACTTTTGTCCCTTCCGGAATGAGGCCGAAATCGTACAAGCTGTCCCATTCTTTTAATGAATGATCAGTGATGCCGAGCTGAGCGAACATGCGCTCCGGCGTGCGCGTCAAAAACGGCTGGAGCAGCACCGCCGTATGGCGAAGCGATTCAGCCAAGTGGGTCATGACGGCGGCAAGCTCATCCCGTTTCTGTTCGTCTTTCGCCAATACCCATGGCTGCGTTTCATCGATGTATTTGTTCGTCCGGCTAATCAACTGCCAAACAGTGGCGAGCGCGACGGAAAACTCCATTCCCTCCATCGCTTCTTCATATTGACGCACCACTTCGCGCGCCGTTTGCGCCAACTCTTGGTCAAACGGTGTTTTCGGCCCGCGGTATGGCGGAATAACGCCGTCGAAATATTTCTCGATCATCGCCACAGTACGGTGCAACAAGTTGCCTAAGTCGTTGGCCAAGTCATAGTTGATGCGCTCAATAAATCCTTCCGGCGTAAACACGCCATCAGCGCCGAACGGCACTTCCCGCAGCAAATAATAGCGGAGCGCATCAAGCCCATACCGGTCGATGAGCGTCACCGGGTCGACGACATTTCCTTTCGATTTGGACATTTTTCCATCCTTCATCAGCAACCAGCCATGGCCGAATACTTTTTTCGGCAACGGCAAGCCGAGCGCCATCAACATAATCGGCCAATAAATCGTATGGAAACGGACGATTTCTTTGCCGACCAAATGGACGTCCGCCGGCCAATATTTGCGGAACTTTTCATCGTTGTCCGTGCCGTAGCCGAGCGCTGTGATATAGTTGGCAAGCGCGTCGATCCAGACATAGATGACATGCTTCGGATTGCCTGGCACTTTAATGCCCCAATCGAACGTCGTCCGGGACACAGCCAAATCCTCAAGCCCCGGCTTAATGAAGTTGTTGATCATCTCATTTTTCCGCGATTCCGGTTGGATAAAATCGGGATTTTCTTCGTAATATTGCAACAAGCGGTCGACATATTTGCTCATCCGGAAGAAATAGGACTCTTCTTTCACTTTCTCAACAGGCCGGCCGCAGTCCGGACAGTTGCCGTCCACAAGCTGCCGCTCAGTGTAAAACGATTCGCACGGCGTACAATACCAGCCTTCATATTCGCCCAAATAAATATCGCCTTGTTCGACAAGACGGGTAAAAATTTGTTCGACGACTTTTTTATGCCGCTCCTGCGTTGTGCGAATAAAATCGTCGTAGGAAATGTCGAGCTTCTTCCATAGCTCCTGAATGCCAGCGACGATCTCATCGACGTATTGCTGCGGCGTTACTCCTTTTTCTTCCGCCTTGCGCTGAATTTTTTGCCCATGCTCATCGGTGCCGGTCAAATACATGACATCGTAGCCGCGCATCCGTTTATAGCGAGCCATGGCGTCCCCCGCCACCGTTGTGTAAGCATGACCGATATGCAGGCGGTCGCTCGGGTAATAAATCGGCGTCGTCAAATAAAACGTTTTTTTCTCCATCGGTTAGGCCCTCCCTCGTACTGTTGAGCACAAAAGCCCCCGTCCGGCGACGAGAGCGGCGTTACTTCTATTTTACATAATTTTTTCATTCTACAAAAACATCTATTTCTCGTGGGCTGAAAAAATATACCCAAACCGGCAAAAATACGGCCGCGTTTTCAGCCATCGCTGCGAATTTGTTATACAAGGATAGAGTTTAGATGGGCAAATTCATTCGTTTTCTCCTTTCTTTCTAAACAAACTTTTTTTGAAATAACAATATACATTTTTTTTAAATTTTACATATTAAAGGATTGACGCTTAATGGAAACACTGATATGATTAGGTTGTAGGAAATTTGTCGAATATTGACGAATAAACGACAAAAAACTTTTTTGCGGAGAGGAGAATCGACGATGAAATCGACAGGGATCGTGCGTAAAGTCGATGAGTTAGGCCGCGTCGTCATTCCAATTGAGCTGCGACGTACGTTGGATATTAACGAAAAAGATGCGTTGGAAATTTATGTTGACGATGACCGCATCATTTTGAAAAAGTATAAGCCGAACATGACGTGTGTCGTCACCGGCGAAGTGTCGGACGACAACTTCAAACTGGCCGGCGGCAAAATCATTTTAAGCCGCGAAGGCGCAGAAATTTTGCTGCAGGAGATCCAACAGCATCTAGAAGCAGCAACAGACAAAGAAAAAGAATAAAAAAGTTTCTCTGGCTTCAGAGAAACTCTTTTTTTTCTTCTTCTTGCTGTTGATGATACTGCCGATAAACGTCGCGTTTCGACATATTTCGATCACTGGCCGCCTGTTTCACCGCCTCCTTGACGGAAAGGCTGTGCTCGCGAATATAATAATCGACATGTTCGACAAGCGAAAGCGGCTGCCACCATTCCTCTCCCTCTTGCTCTTGTTTATTCCCGTCTCGCGCCCCTTCGACAATGAGGCAAAATTCACCGCGGGTGTCATGTTCTTCCGCCCAGGCGACCGCATCGCTTAAATCGCCGCGGATGAACTCCTCAAACCGTTTCGTCAACTCGCGGCCAAGAGCGATGCGCCGATTGCCGAATATATCATACATAAGAGCGAGCGTTTCTTTCAAGCGGTGGGGCGCCTCATAAAAAATTAACGTCTCCGCCGCTGTTTTTAATGACAGCAGCTGCTCTTTTTTCTCTTTTTTCGCCCGTTCCAAAAAGCCGACAAACAAAAAGCGGTCCGTGGGCAGCCCGGAGGCGACAAGCGCTGTCAATGCCGCGTTCGCTCCAGGAAGAGGGACGACGCGGCAGCGCTCGGCAAGCGCCGCAACAATAAGCTCATAACCCGGATCGGAAATGCCGGGCATCCCGGCGTCGCTCACCAATGCCACCGTTTTTCCTTCCTTCAGCCATTCGACAAGCTGCCGGCCGCTCGCGTATTTATTATGCTCATGGTAGCTGACGAGCGGCGTATGAATGCCGAAATGGGCGAGCAGCTTTTTCGTCTGCCTTGTGTCCTCGGCGGCGATGACGTCAGCTTCCTGAAGCGTCCTAACCGCACGAAACGTCATATCCTCCAAATTGCCGATCGGCGTCGGCACGATGTACAGTGTCCCTTGCTCCGTTTGTTCGGTAAAACTTTTTTGCTGCCAAAGCATCCTTGTTCCGCCCCTTTAAGATGAAATAATGCCATATAAGATCCGCTTCGTCTCCTCAGTATATTCGTTATTCTCATTATACACGACAAGCGGAGGCAACACTTTTAAGTCCGGGCTTGCGTCTTTTGTCCCTTCAATTAAAATCATGTTCGCCTCTTTGCCCTCTTTCGGGTACACAAAGCGGAGCCGTTTCGGCTCAAGACGGTATTGGCGCATGAGCGTCACAAGATCAAGCAGCCGCCCGGGCCGGTGGACGAACGCCGCCTTCCCTCCTTGCTTCAACAGCTGGCTGCTGACTCGAATCACATCCTCTAGGGTGCAATAAATTTCATGGCGGGCGATGGCGATATGTTCATTTTTGCTCAGTTCGTCTTTGCCGACTGCCGGAAAATACGGGGGGTTGCACGTGACGACATCGTACCGGCTGTAACCGATCCGTTGCGGCGCTTCTTTAATGTCGCCGTGTATGATCTCGATTTGTCCTTCAAGCCCGTTGTATTGCACGCTTCGCCTCGCCATGTCGCAAAGCCGTTCTTGAATTTCGATGCCGATGATCGTCCCTTTTGTTCGCCGGCTCAACAAGAGGGGAATCACCCCGTTGCCCGTGCACAAATCAACAATCTGCCCCTTTTGAATCGGCATATAGGCAAAATGAGCAAGGAGCACGGCATCAAGGGAAAACGAAAATACAGATGGACTTTGAATGATGCGGAGCTCTTCGTTAAACAAATAATCGAGCCGTTCATCCTCGTACAATTCCACCATGACGCACGATCCTCCATTGAAAAAAATAACCTTTCCGAAACGGAAAGGGTGGCGCTGCCTTTAGTTTTTGTTCAAAAACGACAAGCAAAACAAACAATCGCCCTCGGTGCGAATGCTTCCGTAATGGATGTGACAAATATGAAACCCTTCTTGGTAAAGGCGGGCTAAATTGTCATACCCTTCGCCAATGTCGATGAGTTTTTTGCCATGTTTGTCCCCTTTTCGTTTGCCTTCTTCCCATGCTTCTGACAATTGTTCAAGCCGACGGCGCAAATGAGCATTTTCGATTTGCAGCTGGTGATTCTCTTCTAACAGCTCCGTTACGCGCTGTTTCAGCTGCACCAGCTCGCGGTAAAAATAACTAAGTTGCTCTTCCATATTGGCCACTGATCGAAACACTTCTTTTTTATCTACTTTTTCCACTGGCCCCACCCCAAATTAATCCGCGACGCGAATGGACAACGTCCCGTTTTTCATCAGCTCATCGAGTGTATATTCGACGACCCGTCCGAATTCTGGAAGCTCGATTTGCAACACCCGCTCTAAAATGTTCAAGCCGACGACTTTGCCGAAGCCGTGCGGTGTTTCGACATATTCCCCTAAATCCGGGAGTTGTTCTTTCGCCGTCTCATACTCTTCGTTTTCATATTTCAGGCAACACATCAGCCGGCCGCACAGCCCGGAAATTTTCGTTGGATTGAGCGACAAGTTTTGATCTTTCGCCATTTTGATCGACACCGGTTCAAAATCGCCTAAAAACGTCGAACAGCAAAGCATGCGGCCGCACGGCCCGATGCCGCCAAGCATTTTCGCCTCATCGCGCACCCCGATTTGCCGCAGCTCGATGCGCGTGCGGAAAATCGACGCTAAGTCTTTCACAAGCTCGCGGAAATCGACGCGCCCATCGGCAGTGAAATAAAAGATCACTTTATTGCGGTCAAACGTATATTCCACATCGACGAGCTTCATTTCCAGCCCGTGCTCCTCCACTTTGCGCAAGCAAATGTCATACGCCTCGCGCGCCGCCTTTTTGTTTTCTTCTACAATCCATTTATCTTTCTCATTCGCCACGCGGATCACTTTTTTGAGCGGCAGCACGATGTCGTTTTCGTCGACTTGTTTATTGGCGATGACGACTTTTCCGTACTCAATGCCTCGGACCGTCTCGACAATGACGAATTCGCCGACGGGAATAACGGCATCGCCAGGGTCAAAATAATAAATTTTCCCTGCTTTTTTAAAACGGACGCCGACTACCGTATACAACGGCTCTCCCTCCTTTACCGCTTTAATTGAAGAACGAGCTGCTCAACAAGCAACGCTGTGCTCATATTTGTTGTATTTAAACGCGTTTTCGCTTGTAAAATCGCTTCCATGCCAGCCAAAATCCGCCGCTGCGGGCAAGCAAGCGCCCATCGTTGCAGGCGGTCCAGCTGATCGCGGTATAACACGCCGTCCATCTGCCCGGCTTGAATATGCAATAAATCGCGGTATAAATATAAAAGCAAATCAAGTCCAAGGTCAAGCTGATGGTTTTCCAAAAAATGCGGAAACAAGCGGTCGTGGATGAAAAACAAAAGCTGCAGCTCCGGCTTGCCCAGCATCTCATACCATTGTAGCACTAATGTTCGCGCCTCGGCAAACCAACTATCTTGGGCAAGCGCCAGTGCTTCCTCGAAGCTGTTTGTCAAATGGGCAGCCAACAGCGCCAACGGCAACGGCACGTGCTCCTCGACAAGTCCCTGAGCGAGCTCTGCCGGCGGCAACGGCCGGAACGAAAGCACTTGACAGCGGGAAACGATCGTCCCTAGCAGGCGGTGGTATTGCTCAGTCAGCAATACCGCCACCGTCCCCGGATGCGGCTCTTCCAAAAATTTCAGAAGGCTGTTGGCAGCGCTTGTCGTCATTTGATCGGCGTGCTCAACGATGTACATTTTTTTATCCGACTCGACCGCTGTTTTCGAGAACTCTTGCTGCAGCCATTCGATTTGTTCCTTTTTGATTGATCCTCCGTCTGGGCTGATCACCCGGACGTCAGGGTGGTTGCCGGAGTCGATGCGCCGGCAGTTGCGGCACTCCAGACACGGGGAAACTCCGATTGGGGACAGACAAAACAAACGTTTCGCCAACAACAAACTGGCCGCTTTTTTGCCCGTCCCCCGCTGCCCCTCAAACAAGTACGCATGAGAAATCCGCCCTTTTTCCAAGCCGCTTTGCAGCATTTTCGCCACCACCGGCTGGCGTTTCGCTAGCTGTTCCCATCGCATCGCCATCACTCTTCCTTGATTTCTTATTTCTATTCTATCATGTCCACTAGGAATCATCACGGTCGGATTCATGGAAATGGCGCTGTCATCTTCCTTTCAAACGGGAAAGCACCGCGGCCGTTGTTTCAGCGAATACATCATCAAGCGGGCGGTTCGCGTCGATGACGACAATGCGGTCGGCAAACCGTCTGGCGAGTTCCCGATACCCTTCTCGCACCTTCTCATGAAAAGACAACGTTTCAAGGTCAAGCCGATTCACTTCCCGGCTGCGGTTTCGTCGGATTCGTTCAAGCCCAATTTGCGGATCGATATCAAAATAAATCGTCAGCGACGGCATATACCCATCAATAGCGAACTCATTAATTTTCCATACTTCCTCAATGCCAAGCCCGCGGGCAAATCCCTGGTAGGCGAGGGAACTGTCAACAAACCGGTCGCAAAGGACGACGCACCCAGCCTCAAGCGCCGGCACGATTTTCTCAAGCAAATGCTGCCGGCGCGCCGCCGCATACAAAAGCGCCTCCGTCCGCCCGTCCATTTCCGTATAATCACGGTTTAAAATGATTGAGCGAATCGCCTCGGCAATGCGCACCCCGCCCGGTTCCCTCGTCGCCACGACGTCAATCCCCCGCTCACGCAACAACGACTCCAATTTGCTGATCATCGTCGTTTTGCCGGCTCCTTCCGGCCCTTCAAACGAAAAAAAGCATCCGTTCATCACTCGCGGCATCCTTTCCATCCTTCCTATTCGTATACAACCAGCTGACCATCTTTCAGCCGGCTTCCGCCTTGTATGTGCGCCCGCTGACAAAGAAGCTGGCGGATCTGTTCAATATGGCCGCGGCCGATCCGTTCTCCGACCCACACGAGCGGCACCCCAGGCGGATATGGAATGACCGTTTCCGCCGCTATATATCCTTCAGCTTCCTCGAGCGCCACAGCTTTTGTCCGCAAATGGCGCAGTTCATTATACGGGACTAAAACCGATAGCGGCGGTCCGAGAAAAGGCGAAGCGTCACACACCGGCGCCTCGCCATCTGGCAAATCGCGCCACGCTCGTTTGATTTTCTCCGCTGCTTCCTGAAGCCGCCCGGTTACCGCCAGCGGGCAAACGAAAAGCACGTTCATTCGATCAGCAAGCTCGACAAACACCCCTTCGCGCTCAAGCCAACGTTGCAGTTCATACCCGGTCAAGGAACAGCGCGTCTGCACCGTTACTTTCAGCGGGTCGGTCTGTACGCCAAAATGGCGGGAACAAACGACTGCCACCCCGTCAATATCGGCCAAGGCTGCTTTAAACTTCTCAATTTCTGCCACGATCGCCGCCGCATCGCTTTTTGAAAGCTGGGCGACATAACTCCGCGCCAAATCGAGCGACGCCATAATCGGGTAAGACGGGCTGCTTGACTGAAACAACTGCAAAAAATATTTCAACCGCTCAAGCTCAACCCGCTCGCTGTTTACATGCAAAAACGCTCCCATCGTCATCGCCGGCAACGTTTTATGCGCCGACTGCACGACAACATCGGCGCCATAGCGAAGCGCCGATGTCGGAAAAGGGGGGCCGACAACGAAATGGGCGCCATGCGCCTCATCAACCAGCACCGGAATGCCATGTTCATGAACTAGACGGACGATTTCTGTCAAATCGGCGGCCATTCCATAATAATTTGGGTTCGTCAATACAACCGCAGCAACATCATCATGAAGCGCCAACGCCTCTTTGACCGCTTTAGGACGAATGTGCGAAGCGACACACACATCACGATCAAACTCGGGAGCAAGTAGAACAGGAGTGGCTTCCATGAGTTGCAATGCATGCATCACCGATTTATGGCAATTGCGTTGTACAATCACTTTCTTCCTCTTTCCATCACACACGGCGGCGATCATTGCCAAATTCCCTGCCGTCGAACCGTTCACAAGGAAAAACGTCTCCCTAACGCCATACAGCTCCGCCGCCAGCGCCTGCGCCTCGGCAATCACCGACTCAGGATGATGCAAGTCATCCAAGCCGGAAATTTCCGTCGCATCCAACGCCAACAGCGGCGCAAACATATCTCTCCCTCGTTTCGAAAACAAAGCGCCGTATTTATGTCCCGGCACGTGAAACGAAACCGGGCGGCGCGCCCAATGGTGCACGAGAGCGTCATATAAAGGAGTTTTCGTTTGATCCATCATCATCCTCTTTCCTTGCTGTCTGTCCCAGAACGGCCATCATCCGGGCAGACTGCCGAAATGCATGGGATATGCAGGAGAAACATCAAACATATAGTATCACAAACGCCCGAAAAAACGCACGAGTCGCGTCAATCGCAAATAAAAACAGGCCCAAATGCAGGCCCTGATTACGAGTGAATTTTCGATGTAAACATTTTGCGCAGCTGCCGCACATAAAACGAGTAGTTCGGGTCGTCCGTATTCGTTTGCACAATCGCCCGGTTGCAGTCCAAACAAAGAAAATGGCCAAAAAGGAAAATCCCTTCCTTTTTTTCCTGTTCACAAACGATGCATACATGTTCGCGTTGATTCCGGTCTGCTATTGATGTCCTCACGCTCTCCACCTCCCATCCTCTATGTTTCCCACATTGCTAACATTCTATACTAGTAGATGAAAGGAAGAGAGACATTGAGCGGGTCCTTATCGTTTTTTCCTCAAAAAACGAAAACAGCCAATTGCACCAATGCAACTGGCTGCTCGTTTATTGCCTAGCAGCGACCTACTCTTGCAGGGGCGCTGGCCCCAACTACCATCGGCGCTGGAGGGCTTAACTTCCGTGTTCGGGATGGGAACGGGTGTTTCCCCTCCGCCATAGCCACTAGGCAATGATGATCATCTTGGACAGTAATTATTATATCCATCCTGTTGGATTTGTCAACAGGATGTTCATTCCCTCAAAACTAGATAACCGTTGGAAGAAGCCGCTCATAGGTCAAGCCCTCGATCGATTAGTATCCGTCAGCTCCACGTGTCGCCACGCTTCCACCTCGGACCTATCGACCTCGTCATCTTCGAGGGATCTTACCCGCTTTGCGCGGTGGGAAATCTCATCTTGAGGGGGGCTTCACGCTTAGATGCTTTCAGCGCTTATCCCGTCCGCACATAGCTACCCAGCGGTGCCCCTGGCGGGACAACTGGTACACCAGCGGTGCGTCCATCCCGGTCCTCTCGTACTAAGGACAGCTCCTCTCAAATTTCCTCCGCCCGCGACGGATAGGGACCGAACTGTCTCACGACGTTCTGAACCCAGCTCGCGTACCGCTTTAATGGGCGAACAGCCCAACCCTTGGGACCGACTACAGCCCCAGGATGCGATGAGCCGACATCGAGGTGCCAAACCTCCCCGTCGATGTGGACTCTTGGGGGAGATCAGCCTGTTATCCCCGGGGTAGCTTTTATCCGTTGAGCGATGGCCCTTCCATGCGGAACCACCGGATCACTAAGCCCGACTTTCGTCCCTGCTCGACCTGTCCGTCTCGCAGTCAAGCTCCCTTGTGCCTTTGCACTCTCCGAATGATTTCCAACCATTCTGAGGGAACCTTTGGGCGCCTCCGTTACCTTTTGGGAGGCGACCGCCCCAGTCAAACTGCCCACCTGACACTGTCTCCCACCCCGCTAAGGGGTGCGGGTTAGAATTTCAATACCGCCAGGGTGGTATCCCACCGTCGCCTCCACCGAAGCTGGCGCTCCGGCTTCCCAGGCTCCCACCTATCCTGTACAAGCGATACCAAAATTCCATATCAGGCTGCAGTAAAGCTCCACGGGGTCTTTCCGTCCTGTCGCGGGTAACCTGCATCTTCACAGGTAGTATAATTTCACCGGGTCTCTCGTTGAGACAGCGCCCAAGTCGTTACACCTTTCGTGCGGGTCGGAACTTACCCGACAAGGAATTTCGCTACCTTAGGACCGTTATAGTTACGGCCGCCGTTTACTGGGGCTTCGGTTCGCACCTTCGCTTCCGCTAAGCGCTCCCCTTAACCTTCCAGCACCGGGCAGGTGTCAGCCCCTATACGTCGCCTTTCGGCTTCGCAGAGACCTGTGTTTTTGATAAACAGTCGCTTGGGCCTTTTCACTGCGGCTCTTCAGGGCTCTTCACCCCAAAGAGCACCCCTTCTCCCGAAGTTACGGGGTCATTTTGCCGAGTTCCTTAACGAGAGTTCTCCCGCGCGCCTTAGGATTCTCTCCTCGCCTACCTGTGTCGGTTTGCGGTACGGGCACCTCTTCCCTCGCTAGAGGCTTTTCTTGGCAGTGTGAAATCGGGGACTTCCGGATTACTCCGTCGCCGTCACCGCTTAGCCTTATGATCCGCGGATTTGCCTGCGGATCAGCCTCACGGCTTGGACAGGCTCTTCCAGCCGCCTGCTCGCCCTATCCTCCTGCGTCCCCCCATCGCTCAAACGGGAAGAAGGTGGTACAGGAATCTCAACCTGTTGTCCATCACCTACGCCTTTCGGCCTCGGCTTAGGTCCCGACTAACCCTGAGCGGACGAACCTTCCTCAGGAACCCTTAGGCTTTCGGCGCAGAGGATTCTCACCTCTGTTTTCGCTACTCATACCGGCATTCTCACTTCTAAGCGCTCCACCAGTCCTTCCGGTCTGGCTTCTCTGCCCTTAGAACGCTCCCCTACCGATGACCAACGGTCATCCCGCAGCTTCGGCGGCACGTTTAGCCCCGGTACATTTTCGGCGCAGAGTCACTCGACCAGTGAGCTATTACGCACTCTTTAAATGGTGGCTGCTTCTAAGCCAACATCCTGGTTGTCTCGGCAACTCCACATCCTTTTCCACTGAACGTGCACTTCGGGGCCTTAGCTGGCGGTCTGGGCTGTTCCCCTCTCGACCACGGATCTTATCACTCGCGGTCTGACTCCCGGGCATAAGTCATTGGCATTCGGAGTTTGACTGGGTTCGGTAACCCGTTTGGGGCCCCTAGCCCAATCAGTGCTCTACCTCCAAGACTCTCAAACCCGAGGCTAGCCCTAAAGCTATTTCGGGGAGAACCAGCTATCTCCAAGTTCGATTGGCATTTCACCCCTACCCACACCTCATCCCCGCACTTTTCAACGTGCGTGGGTTCGGGCCTCCAGCCGGTGTTACCCGGCCTTCACCCTGGACATGGGTAGATCACCTGGTTTCGGGTCGACGACGACGTACTCACACGCCCTGTTCAGACTCGCTTTCGCTGCGGCTCCGCCTCTTCGGCTTAACCTCGCACGCCATCGTCACTCGCCGGTTCATTCTACAAAAGGCACGCCATCACCCATCAACGGGCTCTGACTACTTGTAGGCACACGGTTTCAGGTTCTCTTTCACTCCCCTCCCGGGGTGCTTTTCACCTTTCCCTCACGGTACTGGTGCACTATCGGTCACTAGGGAGTATTTAGCCTTGGGAGATGGTCCTCCCTGCTTCCGACGGGATTCCTCGTGTCCCGCCGTACTCAGGATCCGCTCGGGAGGGAACGAAGTTTCGACTACAGGGCTCTCACCTTCTCTGGCCGGCCGTTCCAGACCGGTTCGTCTACCCCGTCCCTTTCTCACTCCCATCGTGAGCGGTCCTACAACCCCAAGAGGACATGCCTCTTGGTTTGGGCTGTTCCCGTTTCGCTCGCCGCTACTCAGGGAATCGCGGTTGCTTTCTTCTCCTCCGGGTACTAAGATGTTTCAGTTCCCCGGGTGTGCCCTCCATGCCCTATGGATTCAGGCATGGATACTGCCCCATTACGGACAGTGGGTTCCCCCATTCGGACATCTCCGGATCAACGCTTGCTTACAGCTCCCCGAAGCGTTTCGGCGTTTGCCCCGTCCTTCATCGGCTCCTAGTGCCAAGGCATCCACCGTGCGCCCTTTCCAGCTTAACCTATTGCGCTCTCGGCTTCTTCCTTTGCTTTATCGGTTATCTAGTTTTCAAGGAACGAAGTAGCTCCTTTGAATTCGCTTCTTCGCTGGTTTGCGTCGAGGAATTCGGCTTCTCCGAATCCGCTTGTAGACGCAGACGCAAACGAGACTGCTTCTTGAATTTGCTTCTCTGCAGTCTTGCATCGAGGAATCTTGCTTCCCTGAACCTGCTAGCAGACGCAGGCACAGACGCAAAGCAGCTCCTTTGAATTCGCTTCTTCGCTGGTTTGCGTCGAGGAATTCAGCTTCTCCGAATCCGCTTGTAGACGCAGACGCAAAGCAACTACGTTGAAACCTCTTACCTTGATATGGTGGAGCCTATCGGGATCGAACCGATGACCTCCTGCTTGCAAAGCAGGCGCTCTCCCAGCTGAGCTAAGACCCCATCCAATGGGCCTAAGTGGACTTGAACCACCGACCTCACGCTTATCAGGCGTGCGCTCTGACCAGCTGAGCTATAGGCCCATATACACATTGCAAGGAACAATAAGTTCCCTCAAAACGAAACAAGGCTGCTGCCTTGAGTCAGCTTCTTTGCGGCCTTGCGCCGAGGAATCCAGCTCCGCTGAATCACTCGCAGACGCAGGCGCAAAACAACCGAGAGAATAACCAATTCCCTCAAAACCAAACAAAACAGCAAGCGTCATTATAATCAAACCATTCGATTTTGTCAATAACATCCTTAGAAAGGAGGTGATCCAGCCGCACCTTCCGGTACGGCTACCTTGTTACGACTTCACCCCAATCACTTGCCCCACCTTCGGCGGCTGGCTCCCGTAAGGGTTACCTCACCGACTTCGGGTGTTGCAAGCTCTCGTGGTGTGACGGGCGGTGTGTACAAGGCCCGGGAACGTATTCACCGCGGCATGCTGATCCGCGATTACTAGCGATTCCGGCTTCATGCAGGCGAGTTGCAGCCTGCAATCCGAACTGAGAGCGGCTTTTTGGGATTCGCTCCCCCTCGCGGGTTCGCAGCCCTTTGTACCGCCCATTGTAGCACGTGTGTAGCCCAGGTCATAAGGGGCATGATGATTTGACGTCATCCCCACCTTCCTCCGACTTGTCGCCGGCAGTCCCTCTAGAGTGCCCACCTTCGTGCTGGCAACTAGAGGCGAGGGTTGCGCTCGTTGCGGGACTTAACCCAACATCTCACGACACGAGCTGACGACAACCATGCACCACCTGTCACCCTGTCCCCCCGAAGGGGGAACGCCCAATCTCTTGGGTTGTCAGGGGATGTCAAGACCTGGTAAGGTTCTTCGCGTTGCTTCGAATTAAACCACATGCTCCACCGCTTGTGCGGGCCCCCGTCAATTCCTTTGAGTTTCAGCCTTGCGGCCGTACTCCCCAGGCGGAGTGCTTATCGCGTTAGCTGCAGCACTAAAGGGTGTGACCCCTCTAACACTTAGCACTCATCGTTTACGGCGTGGACTACCAGGGTATCTAATCCTGTTTGCTCCCCACGCTTTCGCGCCTCAGCGTCAGTTGCAGGCCAGAGAGCCGCCTTCGCCACTGGTGTTCCTCCACATCTCTACGCATTTCACCGCTACACGTGGAATTCCGCTCTCCTCTCCTGCACTCAAGTCCCCCAGTTTCCAATGACCCTCCACGGTTGAGCCGTGGGCTTTCACATCAGACTTAAGGGACCGCCTGCGCGCGCTTTACGCCCAATAATTCCGGACAACGCTCGCCCCCTACGTATTACCGCGGCTGCTGGCACGTAGTTAGCCGGGGCTTCCTCGTGAGGTACCGTCACCGCGCCGCCCTCTTCGAACGGCGCTCCTTCGTCCCTCACAACAGAGCTTTACGACCCGAAGGCCTTCTTCGCTCACGCGGCGTCGCTCCGTCAGGCTTTCGCCCATTGCGGAAGATTCCCTACTGCTGCCTCCCGTAGGAGTCTGGGCCGTGTCTCAGTCCCAGTGTGGCCGGTCACCCTCTCAGGCCGGCTACGCATCGTCGCCTTGGTGAGCCGTTACCTCACCAACTAGCTAATGCGCCGCGGGCCCATCCGCAAGTGACAGCCAAAGGCCGCCTTTCAACCAAAGACCATGCGGTCTTCGGTGTTATCCGGTATTAGCTCCGGTTTCCCGGAGTTATCCCGGTCTTGCGGGCAGGTTGCCCACGTGTTACTCACCCGTCCGCCGCTGACCAAATCAGAGCAAGCTCCGATTTGGTCCGCTCGACTTGCATGTATTAGGCACGCCGCCAGCGTTCGTCCTGAGCCAGGATCAAACTCTCCAAAGAAAGTTGATTGGCTTTTCGGATTGTCCAGCTTCGGCCAAAGCGGCCTCCGCTTTTCTTATGACGCTTGCGTTTTGTTTAGTTTTCAAGGAACTTGTTTATCTTGCACACTTTTATCATTATACATATCATTTAATTTGCTGTCAACATATCTTTCATGAACAGCGACATTAATTAATATAATGCATTGTCATATAAAAGTCAATAACTTTTAAACAAAAAAATAAAAGGCATCTTGAATAATGATGCCTACAAAATATATCGGTCAATCACGATTAACGCTGCCGCTCCAGGGAGGCCAAGAAATCCGCAAACGATTGAGGTGACGAGGTTAATCGGAATATGGATGTTAAAATGCCCGCCGATGGCGTTGATGACAAACAGCGCGAGCGCCCCGACGATCAGGCGGATAGCAGCGTAGCCGATCAGGCGAAGCGCTTTGAGACGGGCGCCGACGATAAGCAAAACGGCGATAAGCGCTAGCAACACGGTAATGACGACTTTCGGCTCCAACGTTTGAACCCCCTTTTTGCACGCTTGTACTACCAACGTATGAGAAACAGGGGAAAAAAGAACAAAAAAATAAGGAAGTTAACGCACTTCCTTAAGTGTGATGCGGCGGTGCTTCGCTTCGCGGAGGAGGAAAAAATATTTGGCCTCAGCGAGTTGCAATGCGCTCAGCACCTCCGGAGACGGATCGACGCTTTTTTCGATGAGTTGTTTCTGCTCAAGCCATTCAGTTCTAGCCTTTTGTAGTTCAGCCATTAACTTCTCATCAAATTGTCTCTTTAGTTTCCCCTTTCGCCGCCATAACAAACCGATCCCCACCTTCTTTCTCTCTATAGCTCACGGCGCCCTTCCAACGCCTTTGATAACGTCACTTCGTCCGCATACTCCAAGTCGCCGCCGACCGGCAAGCCATGGGCGATGCGGGTGACTTTGATTCCTGTCGGCTTCAACAGGCGGGAGATGTACATCGCCGTTGCCTCTCCCTCGATGTTCGGGTCGGTCGCTAAAATCACCTCTTGGACCGTCTCATCCTGCAATCGCGTGAGCAGCTCGGCGATTTTAATATCTTCCGGTCCGATGCCTTCCATCGGCGAGATGGCCCCGTGCAACACGTGGTACAGGCCATTGTATTCTTTCATCCTCTCCATGGCGATGACATCTTTCGGATCCTGAACAACGCAAATCGTCGTCCGGTCGCGCCGCTCGTCTTTGCAGATGTAGCAAGGGTCTGTATCTGTAATATGTCCGCAAATCGTGCAATAATGAATATGCCGCTTGACATCAACGAGCGCTTTGGCAAACTCAAGCACGGTGTCTTCTTTCATCGCCAGCACATGAAATGCAAGGCGGGCAGCCGTTTTCGGGCCGATGCCGGGCAGTTTCATAAAACTGTCAATCAACTTCGATAGCGGTTCTGGATAATGCATACGCCCCCCCTAGAACAACCCTGGAATGTTAAGTCCTTTCGTAAACTGCCCCATCATTTCATTAGCCAACTCATCCGCTTTTTTCAACGCATCGTTTGTCGCTGCCAAAATCAAATCTTGCAGCATTTCAATATCGTCTGGGTCGACGACTTCCTCTTTAATTTTTACTTCCAAAATTTGTTTATGACCGTTAGCGACAACGGTCACCATGCCTCCGCCCGCCGTGCCTTCCACCGTTTTTTCCGCCAACTCTTCCTGCGCTTTTTGCATTTCTTTTTGCATTTTTTGCATTTGTTTTAACATTTTTTGCATATTGCCCATTCCGCCACGCATCATCTTGGCATCCTCCTTTAAACGGTTTATTCTTTAATTTCGATCAGCTCTTCGCCAAACAGCCGCTTCGCTTCGGCGATTAACGGATCTTCTTCGCTTTTTTCCACCATGGCGTCCTTATTGCGGATGAACTCTTCTCTTATTTTTCCCCATTCTCCCTCCGGAATGGCTACCATTTCAAAGCGGCGGTTTGTCAGCTCAAACAAAATCGCTTCGACGTTTTCTTTGACCGAACTTGTGGGATCGGTCGCCATTTTGCAGTGGATTTCGTATTTGAATTTTAATACAAACGCTGAGGCGCTCGCTGCAACCGGCTCGCTCTCTTGCAGCAAGGCAGCGTGCGACACTTTATGCTGCCGTTTCAACGTGTCGAGCACATCCGCCCAGCATCCTTTCACCAAAGCTAAATCTTCATGCGTCGCCTGTTTCAACAGCTCGTAAATGCGGCCAACCGGGGCTTTATATCCCCCCGTTTTCATCGGTTTGGACAGTTTTTTCACCGGCGCGGCGGTCGACGGAGGGGCAGCAGGCGGTTGTTCCTTCAGGCGCCGCAATTCCGCCTCCAGCGTTTCAATCCGCTTTATCAACGGTTCCAACTCGGAAGCCGACAGCGACGGGGCGGCGGCTGATGGATGGCAAAGTTTCACAAGCGCCACTTCCAACAGAAGGCGTGGGTGGTTTGTCCACTTCATCTCTTGCTGGCTTTTGTTCAGCAACTCGATGGCCTCGTATAAATTGGAAACCGGAATCATTTCCGACAGTGAAGTGAACGCTTCGTCAACGACAGCAATTTGAATCGCTCCCTCCACATAGGGAGCGGTTTTGTACAGCAATAAATCGCGATAGTACAAAATCAAGTCTTCAACCAAACGATGCGGATCTTTCCCTTGCGCCATCATCGTTTCCAACTGCTGAAGAACCGCCGCTGTATCTTTGCGGTGGATGGCTTCGATGAAGCTCGATAAGGCGGCAAATGATGCAGCCCCGGTCATCGCCAGCACGTCGTCGAGCCGAAGTTTCCCGTCGCTGAACGAAATGGCTTGATCAAGCAAGCTGAGCGCATCGCGCATCCCCCCGTCTGCAGCACGGGCGATGGCGGACAATGCCTCATCGGACGCCTCGACACCTTGGGCGCTTGCGACATACTTTAGCCGTGAAACGATCGCCGGAAGCGGGATGCGGCGAAAATCGAACCGTTGGCAGCGGGAAATGATCGTCGTCGGAATTTTGTGCGGCTCGGTCGTGGCCAAAATGAAAATGACGTGTTTCGGCGGCTCCTCCAACGTTTTCAACAGCGCGTTAAACGCACCGATCGACAGCATATGCACCTCGTCGATGATATACACTTTGTAGCGGGCCGACGTCGGCGCAAATTTCACCTTCTCACGGATATCACGAATTTCATCGACGCGGTTGTTGGAAGCAGCGTCAATTTCCAGCACATCGGGAACCGTTCCATTCGTAATGCCGAGGCAAGCTGGACACTCATTGCATGGCTCCGCCGCTGGCGCCTGTTCACAGTTGACCGCCTTGGCGAAAATTTTCGCTGCGCTCGTTTTTCCTGTACCGCGCGGGCCGGAAAATAAGTAAGCGTGCGATATTTTATGTTGAAGCAGGGCGCTTTGCAACGTCTTGGTCACGTGTTCTTGGCCGACCATGTCCGCAAAGCGCTGCGGCCGAAACACGCGATATAACGCTTGGTATGCCACGGAAAACGGCCCTCCTCTTTCTCTCGTCCTATCTATTATATAACTTCCTATTGCAATTTGAAATAACAAAAAACCCACTCGCCATGAGTGGGTTTTGTTCCCTATCGCTATGTAAGGCCGTGCACCTTCTGTCGATTAGCTGCCCCGAGCGTTGCTCAAGCAGTTAGCTCAGCCCAGGCGTCCCCGCGGCACATGGGAGCATCCGCTTACTGCTGCTTCCTTCCGGACCTGACAGGGTTCACGGAATCCCATTGCGCGGGACCCAGACGTCAACACCACTTGCTTGAGACAGGCCTCGCAACAGACTAACCTCGAGAAGGAATTCAGCCTCGCTAGAGCGGATTGCGAGTACAGGGCACCGCTACCTCCCCGCTTAGCACGGCACTATCAGTATAGCTCGTTAGCGGAAAAAATGCAATGTCAATCGACGGAATTTTCGTTGGCACTCCCGCCAACATTTCTCTTTTGTTCGCGCAATCGTCGAAAAAATTGGCTCAACAGCGAACCGCACTCGTCAGCAAGCACCCCGCTTACCACCTTAACCTGATGGTTAAATCGGCTTTCCTGCAATAAGTTCATCAATGTCCCAGCGCACCCTCCCTTTGGGTCAAACGCGCCAAATACAACCCGTTCGATGCGGGAAAGAACAATGGCGCCTGCGCACATGGCGCACGGCTCAAGCGTTACGTACAACGTCGCCCGCTCAAGCCGCCATGAACCGGTTGCCCGGCATGCTTCATCGATTGCCAAAATTTCTGCATGAGCGATGGCGCGTTGTTCGGTTTCCCGCAAATTATGAGCGCGGGCGATGACGCGGCCGTCTTGAACGATGACAGCGCCGATCGGCACTTCGCCGATCTGCTCCGCTTTTTTTGCTTCTTCCATTGCCAATCGCATGTAGTACTCGTCGGTGTTCATCGTATACCCCTTCACACAAACGGTCATTTCTCCTTTCTTTTCATCATAGAATATGGAGAATAAAGACGCAACTAGGAGGTCAAGTATGCAAATCCACGTAGTGCAGAGTGGACAAACGTTAAGTGGAATTGCTGAGGCATACGGGACCACGGCGGAAGACATTGTCCGGGCCAACAAGCTTCCAAACCCTGATAAACTCGTTGTCGGTCAGGCGCTCGTGATCCCGATCGTCGGTCGTTTTTACTGGGTGCAGCGCGGCGACACGTTATGGTCGATTGCACGCCGATTTTCGATTCCAATGCAGCGGCTTGCCGAAGTGAATCGCCTCTCCTTAAACGCTCCGCTTAAGGTCGGGCAGCGGCTTTATATACCGCCCGGCGCCAAGCGAAGAGCGGAGTTTAACGCCTATATTGAACCGCGCGGCGCGACTGTCAGCCCAGCGCTGGAGGCGAGCGCTCGCGAAGCCGCTCCGTATTTGACTTATTTGAGTCCTTTTTATTTTGCGATCCGACGCGACGCGACATTGCAAGAGCCGCCGCTTGACGACTTTCCGGATATTGCCCGCGCCAACCGCGTCACGCTCGTTATGGTTGTCGCCAACATTGAAAACGGGCAGTTCAGCGACGAGCTCGGCGCGCTTATGTTAACAAACGAAACGCTGCAAAATCGTCTGCTCGACAACATTGTCGCGACCGCTAGACGGTATGGCTTCCGCGACATCCATTTTGATTTTGAATATTTGCGCCCGGAAGACCGTGAGGCGTATAATGCGTTTTTGCGCAAAGCGAAACGGCGGTTTGCACGAGAAGGGTGGATGATGTCGACCGCCTTGGCGCCGAAAACGAGCGCGACCCAGCGCGGACGTTGGTACGAAGCACACGACTACCGCGCCCATGGACAAATTGTCGACTTTGTCGTGATCATGACGTATGAATGGGGCTACAGCGGCGGGCCGCCGATGCCGGTGTCCCCGATCGGTCCGGTCCGCCGCGTTCTCGAGTACGCCATCTCTGAAATGCCAGCCGGAAAAATTTTGATGGGGCAAAACTTGTATGGCTACGACTGGACGCTGCCATATGTACCCGGCGGCCCGTACGCCCAGGCCATCAGCCCGCAGCAAGCCATCGCCCTCGCCGCAAAGTATAACGTTGCCATCGAATACGATACGGAGGCGCAGGCACCGCATTTTCGCTATCGCGACGAAAACGGACGCGAGCATGAAGTATGGTTTGAGGACGCCCGCTCCATTCAAGCAAAATTTAATCTCGTGAAGGAACTTGGTTTGCGCGGGTCAGCTATTGGAAACTTGGCATTGATTTTCCACAAAACTGGCTGCTGATCGCTGATCAATTTACTGTTGTAAAAAAATAAAGGCATAAAAAACCCGCCGGTCAACGGCGGGTTTTTTTATGATGGGAAACGGCTTTCGGCGGTCAGCCGTTTCAGATGACAATCTCCTCTTATGCGCGTCAGTCCTCTTCATCATCGTCTTGGCCAAGAACAAGACTTCTTGTTCCTCATTGCCAACGTCATTCACTATAACACGGCAGTCGGGAAAAGTCAACCAACGATTTGCCTCAAGCACCTTTTTTTCAGCGAATGACGTCCCGATTCCCCATGTAAGGACGAAGCGCTTCCGGAACGATGACCGAGCCGTCTTCTTGCTGGTAGTTTTCCAAAATGGCGGCGACCGTCCGCCCAATGGCTAGCCCCGAACCGTTTAATGTATGCACGTACTCCGGTTTCGCTTTTGGATCCCGACGGAAGCGGATGTTGGCACGGCGCGCTTGAAACGCCTCAAAGTTGCTGCACGACGAAATTTCCCGGTACGTTCCGTAACTTGGCAGCCAAACTTCAATATCGTACGTTTTCGCCGCCGAGAATCCAAGGTCTCCGGTGCACAAGGCGACAACGCGGTACGGAAGCCCGAGCCGTTGCAAAATCGTCTCTGCCTGGCGCGTCAGCTTTTCCAATTCATCGTACGAGTCCTCCGGCTTTACGAACTTTACCAGCTCGACTTTATTGAACTGATGCTGACGGATCAGCCCTCTCGTGTCGCGGCCGGCCGACCCGGCTTCCGCGCGGAAGCAGGCGCTGTAGGCCGCATAGTAAATCGGCAAATCATCTGCGGCCAAAATTTCGTCGCGGTGCAGGTTCGTCACCGGCACCTCAGCGGTCGGAATGAGGAAATAATCTTCGCTGTCCAAATGGAACGCATCCTCGGCAAATTTCGGCAACTGTCCGGTTCCGATCATGCTCGCCCGGTTCACTAAATATGGCGGCAACACTTCTTCGTAACCGAATTCATCGAGATGGATGTCAAGCATAAAGTTGATGAGCGCCCGCTCAAGCCGCGCTCCTAACCCTTTATAAAAGACAAATCGGCTTCCCGCCACTTTGGCGGCTCGCTCAAAGTCGAGCAAACCGAGCCGATCGGCGATTTCCCAATGCGGCTTCGGCTCAAAGGAAAACGAACGCGGCTCTCCCCATCTCCGCACTTCCACATTGTCCTCTTCTGATTGGCCGATCGGCACTGATTCGTGCGGCACGTTTGGAATTGACAACAACAAGTCGTCGAGTTCCGCCTCAAGCTGGCGAATTTGTTCATCCATCCGTTTAATGCGGTCACCGACTTCGCGCATTTGGGCAATCAGCGGCTCGGCGTCCTTTTTCTCGCGCTTTAGGACAGCGATTTGCTGCGACACATCGTTGCGCTTGCTTTTCAGCTCTTCGACTTCCGCGATCAAGCGGCGGCGGTCTTTGTCCAATTGTTCAAAGCGGTCGATGTTCGTCAAATCCCCGCCGCGCTGCATTAGTTTTTCTTTCACTTCTTCAAACTGGGTGCGCAATATTTTCACATCCAGCATGGCTTTTACCTCCTTTTCCATTCAATATTATACATAAAAAAGCCCCCGTCCCAAAAAAGGGACGGGAGCCATCCCGCGGTGCCACCCTTATTGAAGGCTTGCTATGCCTTCCCCTTTTGCCGTTAACGTCGGCGGCCGAAAACGCCTACTGGCCCTTTGGGCGTTCAACGTTTTGCTCGAGGATGGATTCACAGGAGCTCCCTGCCGGTTCGCACCGCCCACCGGCTCTCTGATAAGGAAGGCATCCCGCTACTCGTTCCTCTCATCGCTTTCGCTTGATCACTTTACTTGAGGCTTGACGCCATTTTCGCTTCTTTGACCATGTTGAGGAAGTATTGCATCAATCGATGATCGTCGGTCAGCTCTGGGTGGAACGAGCAGCCAAGAAACTGTCCTTGTCGAGCGGCGACAATGCGGTCATTGTATGTCGCCAAGACATCGACCCCGTCCCCGGCCTCCACGATATGCGGAGCGCGGATGAAGACGCCGACAAAGCCATCGCCGACGCCTTTAATCGACAGCTCCGCCTCAAAGCTTCCCGCTGCCGACCGAACGAGTTCCGCTCCACCGTAATGTCCATCAAACCTAAGTGCGGCTCGTCGTAACCGACGATTCGTTTCGCCAGTAAAATCAGCCCGGCGCACGTGCCGAACATCGGCTTGCCGGCAGCGGCAAATTGCTTGAGCGGCTCCATCAGCCCATAGCGGTCGATGAGCCGCCGCATCGTCGTGCTTTCGCCGCCCGGCAGCACAAGACCGTCAACCCTTCAAGCTGCTCCGGCTTTTTCACGGATGACCGCCTCGGCGCCGCACGCCTCAATGGCGCGAACATGCTCCCGCACAGCTCCTTGCAGTCCAAGTACACCTATTTTCATCGTTGCTTTGCTCCTTTATTTAGCTTACCAGCCGCGTTCTTGCATCCGGTGCTCCGGCAACAATGTCGCGATATCGATGCCGCGCATCGCGCCGCCCAATCCTTTCGACAAGTGCGCGATCAATTCATAGTCTTCGTAATGAGTCGTCGCCTCTACGATCGCGCGCGGCGGTATTTTCCGGATTTTCCGATTTGAAAATGCCAGACCCAACAAAGACACCGTCCGCACCCAAGTGCATCATCAAGGCAGCGTCAGCCCGGTGTCGCGACACCGCCGGCGGCAAAGTTGACGACCGGCAGGCGGCCAAGCCGCTTGATCTCGCGCAGCACCTCAACCGGAGCCCCGAGCTGTTTCGCCTCAGCGACAAGCTCATCTTCGCTCATGTTGACGACTTTGCGAATTTGCGCGTTCACTTTGCGCATATGGCGCACGGCCTCAACGATGTTGCCTGTCCCCGGCTCTCCTTTCGTCCGCAACATCGATGCCCCTTCTGCAATGCGGCGCGCCGCTTCCCCTAAATCGCGGCAACCGCACACAAATGGAACGGTAAACTGCCGTTTGTCAATATGGAACTCCTCATCAGCCGGGCGTTAATACTTCGCTTTCGTCAATGTAGTCGACACCAAGCGCCTCTAAGACACGCGCCTCAACATAGTGACCGATCCGCACTTTCGCCATGACTGGGATCGAAACGGCGTTCATCACTTCTTCGATCACCGTCGGGTCGGCCATGCGCGCGGACACCGCCAGCGGCGCGAATGTCCGCCGGGGACGCGCTCGAGCGCCATAACCGCGACAGCCCCTGCCGCTTCAGCGATTTTCGCCTGTTCTGCGTTCACGACGTCCATGATGACGCCGCCTTTTTGCATTTCCGCCATGCCGCGTTTGACGCGGTCCGTACCTGTCAATGCCAACGTTGATTCCCCCTATTCCTAATCCTTATGCTTTGCGAGGCATGCAAAAGGACGATTCCACTGTTTTATTTTACCTCAATTTTTACAAAAATCACAATGGAAAAAAGCTCCCCATCAAGGGGAGTCGATTTTACAGCCAGCCTTTCACTGTTTTGGCGACGCTTGTCCATAAATCAACAAAACAGTCCGCCGACCGCGCGCATCGAAAGAAACAAACCAATTGGCTTTTCGACTTCAGCTGTTGTGACAAGCGGCACACGGATGTTTTTTTGCATGTCTGGGCTTAAGAAGGCAAGGGAGTCGTCCCCTTATATTCGAGCGTCATATATCCAACTGTTTCCCCTTTTTTCAAAGGGGCGACTAGCTTTCCTTTCTTTTGTCATTTTTTCTTGTCCAACACATATACAGGTTTGTATTGTTTTTCCTCGCCGTTTTTCACAAGCAGAATTCCAGATTCTTTCCTGTCGCGACACGAACCTCTTTTCTTTCCCTTTCACGACCGGAAGTGTTTCTTTTCCTTTCAGCTGTACCCTTTTGGATAAAGCGTCTCGAGGGAGTATTGGTTGAATCCGTAGTTAAATAGTTTTTCTGTCTCTTTAAAGCGCGCCTCTTTTGTTGTTTTCCCACTCGCATCTTTCGCGTCATGACAACCGAAATCAAGCGGACGCCGTTTCGTTTCGCCGCCCGGTGAAACAGTTGCCGGCAAATTCCGTATAGCCGGTTTCAACCCGTCTACACCTTCGTATCCGTACACAAGCCCAGGCAGCATCCAATTCCAGTGTCCATTTTGATTTCATCTTTTGTTCCTTCCCGGAATACTTTATGAGGAATGCTCGCTGTTTTCAGCCACTTCGGGATGAATCTTTCAGCAACCGGTAGGCAAGCATCGCCCATCGCACGTGCGGACATGACGTTTTCCTCATTTGTGCTTGCCCTTCCGGATGGAATCCTTTTAAATCCTTATTGCTCAACCCTGTGGCATTGACAAAACTTATAATCTTTCAGCCCAAGCTCTTTCGCTTTGTCGTTCATCATTTCACAAAATTTTTCTCCGATCCAGCGATGATCTCAGCAATCGCGACCGTTGCCCCGTTTCGCCGAATAAATGGCCATTGCCTCGTACAGCTCACGCACCGTATACTTGCCATCTTTTCGCAACGGGACATTGGACCAGCGCCCGGTCTTGCGACAGCCGTACACGTAATCGCTTGGCGTGTACATTTGCATCCCATTTGACGCGCTTCGCCTTAATGGCGTCAAGAAGCAAATACTCGGTCATCATTTCGTCATGCTGGCAATCCCAAGCACCGTATCGATATTTTTTCATACAAAATTCTTCCCGTTTGTGCATCCACTAAAATCGCAGCGTCCGCCCGGATGTCAAGCGGGGCGCTTTCCGCCTTCACCGTCTGTTGAAACGGACCAAACGTTAAACAAAGGCAAATCGACAGCAACCAAAACAACCAGTTTTGTTTTCTCCTCCTCACAATGACACCCTCCTCACACAACCGTTATTGTAACATACCGTCGGCCAAAAAAATAGACGGAGGACATGTCTCCGTCAAAGTTGAGCCGATCGGCGCAACTCCGATCAAAAAGCAGAGTAGTTCGGCGCTTCTTTCGTAATTTTGCACGTCATGCGGATGGCTTTCACCGAAGCCCCGCGCTCGTCATGCGGATAAACTGCGTTTTTTCGCGCAGCTCTTCCAAATTGCGGGTTCCACAATAGCCCATGCCGGCGCGCAACCCACCGACAAGCTGATAAATCGTGTCGGCAAGCGGCCCTTTGTATGGAACGCGTCCCCTCGATGCCTTCCGGGACAAACTTTTTCGCATCTTCTTGAAAATAGTCGGTCTTTGCTGCCGCGCTCCATGGCTGCGACCGATCCCATGCCCCGGTACACCTTAAAGCGCGGCCTGGTAAATTTCCGTCTCACCCGGGCTTTCGGAAACACCAGCAAGCAAGCTGCCGAGCATAACCGCATGCGCCCCAGCCGCGATCGCCTTCACAATGTCGCCGGAATATTTGATCCCGCCGTCAGCGATGACCGGGACGCCATGTTTGCGCGCCTCAGTCGCACAGTCGTAGATCGCCGTAATTTGCGGCACACCAACCCCGGCGACAACCCGGGTCGTGCAGATGGACCCCGACCGATTCCGACTTTAATAATGTTCGCCCCAGCCTCAATCAAGTCGCGCGTCCCTTCAGCTGTCGCGACATTGCCGGCGATGATGTTCAAGTCCGGGTATTGGCGTCGGATGTTGGCCACCGTCTCTAGGACGCCTTTCGAATGGCCGTGCGCCGTGTCAACGACAATGACATCAACCCCTGCCTCAACAAGCTTTTTGACGCGAATCATCGTGTCCGCCGTCACCCCGACGGCCGCCCCGACAATCAGCCTCCCTTTCGCATCTTTCGCCGAATTCGGGAACTCAATGACCTTTTCAATATCCTTGATCGTAATTAATCCCTTCAGCACACCGTTTTCATCAACAAGAGGCAGTTTTTCGACCTTGTGTCGCTGCAAAATTTTCTCTGCTTCCTCCAACGTTGTCCCCACCGGAGCAGTGATCAAGTTTTCCTTCGTCATTACCTCGGAAATTTTAATCGAATAGTCTTGAATGAAACGCAAGTCACGGTTCGTAATAATGCCGACCAATTTTTGCTCCTCGGGGTTGTTGACGATCGGCACCCCGAGATCCGATATTTACTCATTAAGTGTTCTGCATCATACACTTGATGATCCGGCGTTAGGAAAAACGGGTCCGTAATGACGCCTCGTTCCGACCGTTTCACCTTGTCGACCTGCTCGGCCTGCTGTTCGATCGACATATTTTTGTGAATGATGCCAAGGCCTCCCTGACGCGCCATCGCAATTGCCATCTCCGCTTCGGTGACCGTATCCATCCCAGCGCTGAGAATCGGGATGTTCAACTGCAGCGTATCGCTCAACTTCGTGGTTACATCAACATCGCGCGGCAATACGTCCGACTTCGCTGGGATGAGAAGAACGTCATCAAACGTCAATCCTTCCTTGGCGAATTTCGCTTCCCACATGTTTTCTCCCCCTTGTCCGGAAATATTATTAGTAGCTTAACAACTGGTTAAACTACTGTCAAGGAATCAAGAAAATGTCCAACTTTTCAGTTATTTCAAGACAATTCTATGTAAGGGGGGTAAAAATGTTCGGAAATCACGGTCAACTGTTTCGCCTTTCTGTTTTCCGCTCGGCCGATACTGCGCAGCAATTTTTGCGGCAATGCTATCAACAGCTGCAGCGGGATGACGCCGTCCAACGCAGTTATGCAAACTGTTACCCATTTTATATTATCTGGAACACGGGCAAAACTTTTACGCCGCTGCCCAGCAGGCGCCGCTGTCCATCAAGCCAGTTCTCTTGTTTTACGGCATGGTGCAGCTCTTAAAAGCATGCCTGCTCACTGTCGACCCCGACTACCCGGAATCAACATCGGTCTTGGCCCATGGTGTATCAGCAAGAAAACGAAAAAAACAGGCTACGAATTTTTAGATGATGAAGTGAAAATACAAAAAAACGGTTTATTCGCACATTTTTCTGAAAAAATGTTTCATGTGAAACAAGAAGCTGGGGAAAAATTTCGCATGGGCACGCTGTTGCAACGAATTGGCGAGTTGCATGAAACGTTTTTTCTTCTAAGCGGCGAAAAAAACCGTTATCCTTGCCTGTTGTACATACTGCTTCGCCGCCGATGCTCGCCATCCCAAAAGTGATTTTGGACCACTACCATATGTCGTTGTCCCGCTTTGTCCAATATCTCTGTGAAGAAGGACAAGGAAAGCGGCTTTCGTTCGCCAAAGAAGAAGGGAATTTCTGTATTTTCATATAGAATCGCCGCTGTCGCCGGCCGGAGAAGGTCCGTTTTTATTCCATCTTGACGGTACA